>NZ_PXUD01000042.1:0-2866 GCF_003390965.1 Salinivibrio sp. HTSP | reverse complement strand
TGGTCCAGATCGCTCAGGCTGCCGTCGCCATGCTTGTCCCACATCAGCACGCCGTCTTCAGCGCCGGCCCAGGCGGTGGTCGAGCCATCAAGGCCTGGTAACGCAACCTCGGTATCAGCGTAATGCAGCGTACCATCTTGATTAAGATCCAGTACCACTGGAGTCACTACATTACCAGTAGAATCCACTATGACAGAATCATTACCAGCCAGATCCGTGGTTTGGAAGGTGTAGTCTGATAGAGTCCCAGTATATGGTGTAGAGAATTCACTCAAGGCTATCTGCCAGGCAGTAGCATTTGGTTCAGTGCTAGTGCTAGCAACTTCATTGTCATTAGCATCAAACACAGTAATGGTTGAGTTCGTTTCCGAAGTACCGGTAATACCATCAGTAGTACCTCCCCCATCAAGCGTAATTTGTTCCTCAGTCATACCGGATGGTGCATTCGGATCGATGGTATCGACTTTATAGCCAGAGTTATCAGCCACAGCATCAAACGTGAGACCAACAATAGACTCACCTGACAGATCCGCCAAATCCCCCACAATAGCACCATTTAGATTTAGCCCATTTGCTGGAATCGAGATGCCATTGGCATCGTTATCTCCCGCTTGAATCGTATACGTGAACTGCAAGGTATTGCCGTCAGGGTTGCCAGAATACACTGCTTCAACGGTTTCTGAGCCAATAACAAGATCCAGCGACGGGGTGCCATTGGTGGTATCAAATTCAACCGCCATATTAGTGGTGATGGTGGCAGTGACAGAGTCTTGCGTTTCTTCCAAAACGCCGTCGCTATTATGTACTAGCGTACTTTCGTTGAGGAAATCGTTTTCTCGACCAACAGCAGACGTCAGCGCAACGTTAGTAATTTCAGGTGTTTCTTCAACCGTTGATGGATCTGGAATAACAAGCTGAGGCGTTTCCTCCAATGCAGTAAGAATCGGGTACTGATCTTCCACCAACGTCCAGATGGTCTCATCAAAACCGTCAAGCCCTGCCACTTTACCGATCATCTGTTCAGTATTCAGTGCGGTGCCTACAGGTTCATTCGTGTCGTTTGTAGACCCTTTTTCCACCCCCCGCTTAGTCACGTCTGCATCATAGTAAGCATTGATCTGTTGACCGCTTATCATTAAGCCTATCAGACCACCCGTGGTACCTTCTGAGGATAACTCACCGGCAGCGTAGACGTTTTCTAATGTTGTACCATTAAAAGCTGTACGTCCGGCAATACCACCTGTATACCCGTTATAGGTACCGATAACCTCGGCTATGGAAAACGAATTTTGGATAGTAGCGCCTTTTATCGCATCGGCCACCAGGCCGCCGACGGCATGAAACTGACTAAAAGGCTCAGTGTCATCTGTTCTCTCAACGGTACCCTTCGAATAAGCTTGCTCTAGGATGGGCGCATCGCTATCTGGACCATTATCCATACGACCAAATATACCACCGGCACTGAGACGACCGGTGACATTACCCTCAAACGAAACCTCACTGGCACTGCCGCCAATAACGTACCCGACCAAACCAGCCGCGTAAAAATCGTCACCGTCAATCTGGCCATTGATAACATCGACATTGTCAATAGTCGTATTTGTGGTGCTGCCTGCCAGAGAGGCTGTTCTCTCTCCCCCGATGATAGTGGCATCAACCAGGTTCACATCCTTAACGGTGCCGCCATCAATGGTCTCAAACAAACCGACATTTTCCACTTCTGGCTTATCGATGGTCAGCCCTTCAATATTGAAGCCGTTACCGTTGAAGTTGCCGGTGAAATTGGCAATCGGATCCCAGCCCGTGCCGTCGCTATTAAACTCTGCGTAATCACTTTGCTCAGTGGTCAGGCTCTGAGTCAGCGTGAAGTCAGCCTCTGGGTTCTCTCTCAAAGCATCTAGTGTTGTCCAGCTTGAAATGAGGTAGGACTTACCGGACTCATTGCCGACGCTGTCATTCGCAGTAAAGGCGTAGCCATCCACGCCTTCTGCCGTATTTATGCCATTAATATCGCTTATGGTGATCGACCAGTCACCGTTGTTATCGGCTTCAGGTGGCGTAGCCAATGTGACTTCATTACCATTGTCGTCAAAAACCTTGATAGTAGCACCGGGCTCTGCTGTGCCGCTGATCGTGTCTTCTAATAAAACAAAATCAATGTCATCAGGAGAGTCAGGGGCGATAGTGTCAACCTCAGATTCAGGATCAGTCGACTCGCTAGTCACTCCTGCCATGGTGTTACCGGCGGTATCCATGGCGTCCGAGACATCAAAGGTCACATTACCAAGCTCAACATTGTCATCGACAACGGTGTATTCCAGCGAATATTCCGTACCATCGCTTGACCATGTGCCGTTAATCGGGTCGGTCAAGGTAGTATCGGCATTGTTGTCAATGATCGGTTCAACGCTTGTATCCATCTCTTCCGAGAAGGTAAAGGTCGCGGTGACGGTGTTACCGTCATCGGCTTCGCTGATCTCGGTGTCGTCGAGTACCACCGTCTCGAGCGTCGGCGGCGTGGTGTCCAGCGTAATAACGTCCTTGGCCGACGTCGCCGGGTTGCCCGCAGCGTCCGTAACGTCGGCGTTCACAGTGATAAAAGTGTCGACCAGACTTGTCAGGTTCACTTCATTGTTTAACAAGGTCCACTCACCCCCATTGACCGAGGCCGTGATCGTAACGACAGAGACGCCGTCACTGAAGTCAACAGTAACTTCCTGACCGTCCTCGGCACTCGTGGTGCCACTGACCAGGACATCCGTCGCCTCACTCGCGTTGACAACATTATCGGATTCGATGGGGCTATCAATGCTCAGTGTAGGGGCCGTGGTATCCAGCGTCGCGGTGTCATCCACGCTGCCCTGGT
>NZ_PXUD01000118.1:0-1157 GCF_003390965.1 Salinivibrio sp. HTSP | reverse complement strand
CGGATAGAAGCCAGTATTTGCCTTATATCCGCCATGTTAAAGCCACATTTTCTTAGATAGCTCACCACTAACGCTATCTTCTTGATGTTTTGAGCCGCCGCCGCCAGCCAGCATTGCATTTGCACATTTGCAAGCCCTCGGAAGCGTGCGTAGCGATGTCCATGATGCTGTTTGGCGTCGGCGAAGCTTCGCTCCACAGTCTCACTTCGTCGCTTGTATATCTTTTTGCCATAACGAGACAGTCGCATTTCATTGGCACGCTCTACTGCATCAGTGTAAAGATGACGCGTGATGACCTTTTGCATGGTCTTACTTTGCGTACAGTCGTTTCTAACCGGACAGAACGCACACTGCTTTGGGTCTGAGTGATAAGTACGATAGCCGGCTCTTGTGGTTGTTTTATAGATAAGCGTTTGCCCTTTGGGGCAGCGATATGTGTCGGTTTTCTTATCGTAAGTGAAGTGTTTTTTCTTGAACGTATTCTTCGTTCGAGAAGGGCGACGATAGCCGAACACGCCAAGAATGCTGCGACGCTCTAAGGATTCGGCAACCGGTGCCGTGAAGTAGCCAGCATCGATGCCCACGGCGATAGGATTGAGGTTAAATTGCGCGAGTGTGTGGTCAAGGCGACGGATATACGGTTGTGAGTCGTTGACATTCCCTGGGGTTGTATACGTATCAACGATGATACCGTGCTTGCCATCAACGGTCCTATGGTCAAGATAGAAGAAGCCTTGGGGCTTATTATCTCTGGTCATAAAACCACTTTCAGGGTCAGTCGTACTCACTTTTGTGTTTTTGACGTCCGTCTTTAATGGCGCGTCCTTGAGCGGTTTTTTTCCTTCTGCTTTGCGGTCACTGACGATGTCTTCATCCAACATCTCTAGGTAAGCGCCGGCGCTCACCGGGCGCAGTTTATTCATATGCTTATTTTTGTTCGCACTGGCTTTAAGGTGCGTGCTGTCGGTATACAACTCTTGCCCTGCGACTAAGCCCTTCTCCATGGCTTGAACCACAACATGGTTGAATATGCGTTCGAAGACATCCGTGCCATTAAAGCGACGAATACGATTTTGGCTCAGCGTAGACGCATGGATGACCTTCTCTGTCAGCGACATACGCAAGAACCAACGATAAGCAACGTTGACTTCAATTTC
>NZ_PXUD01000117.1:0-17550 GCF_003390965.1 Salinivibrio sp. HTSP | reverse complement strand
TTCTGTGAGAGGGATGAGGCGGCAACGCCTCACCCTACTCGATGTGGATCAATAACGGGCGCGCAATATGGTGAAATACATTATGCGTGGGATTGAGCGAGCCAAAAGGGTCTTGCCAGACCATTTGCAGGCCTTCGCGATAGCGCATTAGCTCATCACGTTTTTTAATGGTGGTAATATCGCGGCCCCGATATTCAATGCAGCCGTCGGTCGGGGCGTACATTTTTGCGATCATTTTCGCGGTGGTTGATTTGCCCGAGCCTGATTCCCCCACCACGGCAAGCCCACGGCCTTTGTACATTTTGAACGATACCTCATTGATCGCTCGCATCATGGGTTGTTTAAGGGCGTGGCTGTTGATGGGGAAATCTTTCACCACGTTTTTCCCTTCAACTAGCAATTCTCCAAAACCTGTACTCATCACTGACTTCCTCACATTGGCGCGTTATTAGACTTTTTGTTGGGCGATGGGCTCGCCGTATAGATGGCAGTTGGAATATCGGCCCGGTTCGATTTGGCGTAGCACGGTTTGGGTGGTTCGACACTGTTCGTGCACTTGCGCGCAACGTGCTTGAAAGCGGCAGCCGGTCGGGATTTCGAGCAAGTTGAGCGGATTCCCCGGAATACCCACCAGTTGACGCTTCGGCCCGGTGAGTGAGGGGAATGAGCTGCCCAGCCCTTCGGTGTAGGGGTGATACGGATTGGTGAGTACTTGTTTGGACGGCGCGACCTCAATCAGCTCGCCGGAATACATGATCCCAATCCGGTCGGAGAACTCGACCATGAGCGATAAATCATGGGTGATAAACAGAATCGAAAAGCCAAACTCTTCTTTTAACGCATAGATTTTTTGCAAGATCTCACGCTGTACCACCACGTCTAATGCGGTGGTGGGTTCGTCCATGATGATCATTTTCGGATTCAAGGCCAGCGCAATAGCTATCACTAAGCGCTGACGCATCCCGCCCGAAAACTGGTGCGGATAATCGGTCAGGCGGCTGGGATGAATATCAACAATTTCTAGCAAGCCTTGAGCCCGCTTCACCGCTTGTTTACGGGTGAGTTTGGTGTGGCGCATCAGCACATCGCAAAATTGTTCTTCGAGTGTCAGCACTGGGTTGAGGGCATTCATGGCGCTTTGAAACACCATCGACATCTCCCGCCAGCGAAAGTCGCGCATCCGAGCGTCGCTGTAATCGAGAATGTTCTCGCCGTTAAAGATGACTTCGCCGCCGGTGATAAATGCAGGTGGCTTATGCAGACGCATCAGCGAAAAGGCAACGGTGGATTTACCGCAGCCCGACTCGCCAGCCAGGCCGAATACTTCACCGGGCGCAATGTCAAAATTGACGTGATCGCAGGCTCGGACATCACCGGCATCGGTAATGTAGTCCACGCACAGGTCATGGATTGAGATAAGTGGGGTGCGACTCATGATTTATCTCCACTGATCAGCATGTGTTCGGCAACGGGATTCTCGTCGCGGGCTTTCTTTTCTTGTTGGCTGAGTTTTTTCCAGCGCTTCATCCCTTTTTGCGCACGTAATTGCGGGTTGGCAATTTCATCCACCGCGAAGTTGAGTAACGCAAGCCCTGTCACCAGTAAGGTCAGCGCAATACAAGGCGCGAGCAGCTCCCACCAAGCGCCGATCAGCATGGATGACGAGGTTTGTACGTTGTATAGCATGATCCCCCAGCTGATGGTGTTGGGATCGCCAAGGCCCAAGAAAGAGATAATGGACTCCATGGCAATGGCATACATCACCGAGCCAATAAAGCTGGCACCAACAATGGGCACGAGGTTAGGCAAGATCTCGACAAAGGTGATACGAAAGCGCGATTCACCCAGCACTTCGGCGGCTTTCACGAACTCTTTTTCGCGCAGGGCAAGGGTTTGCGAGCGAACCACCCGTGCGCCCCACGCCCAGGATGTACAGCCAATAATGATGGCGATCGTCAGCGGTCCAGCTTCGCCGATAAACGCGGCGAGCACGAACAAGAGTGGGTATTGCGGGATCACCAACATAATGTTCATCGCGGCGGTGAGCACATCGTCAACCCAACCGCCTAAATAGCCGGCGGTAATACCAATTAAAGTGGCGAGCACACACACGGTGATCCCTGCCCCAAAACCCACCGCTAACGAAACACGGGCACCATGTACCAACTGTGACCAGACATCACGGCCCATACGGGTAGTGCCAAGGACATGTTCAGCGTCTTTTGACATCAATAAGGTACGGCGGTGATCGGCTAAGTGCGTGGCGACCCAGCCGTCTGGGTTGGCTTGTGCGGCTTTAACCACAAAGCTTGGGTATTCATGTGGGTTACCGGTGCGTTTATCAGGTGCATGCTGGCTTAGCAATGGGGCGAATATCGCCATTAAGATAAATAAGCCGACAATAATGGAGCCCGCGCGCGCGATTTTGTTGCGCACGATAAGCGTGAGGAGATCTTTCATGATTCTTTCCCTCCTGTTCGCAGGCGTGGGTCAAGCACCACGTACAGCATGTCAGCAATTAAGTTAAACGAGAGCATAAACAAGGTCATAATCAGCAGCTGGCCTTGTAGGACTTGATAGTCACGCGCGTTGATCGCATTCAAAAGCACTGAGCCAAGGCCGGGGTAGTTAAAAATGATTTCCACAATCAGTTGGCCCCCGATGGCAATACCTAGCGACATTGATAGCGCGGTGACACTGGGCAAGAGCGCGTTCCGCGCCGCATAGTTAAACACCACGCGGTTTTCACTTAACCCTTTGCCGCGAGCCATGGTGATGTAGTCTTCCGCAAGCAGGTTAATCATGTTGTTACGCATGTTGACCAAAAAGCCGCCGACTTGAATGATGGAGGCACAAAAAAGCGGGAGTACGGCGTGATAGGCCACATCTTTAATAAAGGTCCAGCTGGTCCAGTCGGGAGTAACACCCGGCGTGTAGGCGTATCCGGTTGGAAACCATTTCAACCCAATCGCGAAAATAAACAGCGCGAGCATCGCAATGACCACTTGCGGTACCGCTTGGATAATTAACATGCCTGGGGTGATCACGGCATCGTATGTCCCGCCGCGCTTCCAAGCGGCAAAAATGCCTAAAATCGAGCCTAACGAGAAAGATAACAGCACCGCACTGCCGGCGAGAAACAGCGACCAGCCAAAGGCTTTGCCCAGCAGCTCGTTTACCGACAGCGGATAAAATTGGATGGAGGTGCCTAAATCCCAGCTCAGCACGTTTTTCATGTAGGTGAAATACTGCATATAGAGTGGGCCATCGACGAAGCCCAGCAGTTGTTTCATTGCCTCAATCCGCTCTGGGGTGACTTGCACCGAGGCGTTGGCAAACATCATGGTGACAGGATCACCGGGCATGGCACGAGGAATAATAAAATTGAGTGTTGCTGCCACTAAAAGGGCAATCATGTAAAAAGTTAGCCGTCGGAAAAAATAACCCATAACCCACACCTTACGCAGCGAAGTGGTGATGTTCGTGGTGTGAACATCGAGGAAAAGCGGGCGCGCAAGGCGCCCGATATTGGTTACTGAACGGGCTTAAGGTCCAGCACATGAAGAAGACGCTCAGGAATGCCGGCCCAGATAGAGGGGCGACCTTTCGGATTGTCTTCGTTCCACCAACCGGTGAAGCGGGTTGTGTTGTATTGATACATTTGTGCGCCAGAAAGTACCGGAATGGTGACCTGATCCTTGGCGATAATCGCTTGGATTTGGTGGGCAATTTCTAGCTGCTCAGCTTTATCCGCGGTTTTGTAGAAGCTGTCTAACAGCTTGTCGAGCTCGGCATTTTGGTAGTAATGCATCGCGAACCGCGGCATGCCATCCCCTTCCTGTAGGTTGGAGTTATACGCGCTATTCCAATAGGTATAAGGATCAGCACCATGGAAGTAGTTGGTGTAAGCGACGTCGTAATCGGCTTCGAGCATGGCTTGGCGGTATACTGAGAAGTCTGGGGTACGTGCCTTGGCTTTGATACCGGCCTCGGCAAGTTGCTCAACCGCAAGCTGAACGGTGTTGTTGAAGTCGGTCCAGCCATTGGGGGATTGGATCTCGAGCTCAAACGATTTGCCTGACGGGGTTTCAACAAAGCCATCGCCGTCTTGATCTTTAAAACCGGCTTTGGCGAGCAGTGCTTCGGCGCCGTCTAGATCGTATGTATTGTATTGACGATATTTCTCATGCACCGCTTCGTCGGACCAAGACTCAAAGGCATAACCTAAGCCAGACGCAAAGTCGTTCACCGTACCACCACCATAAAAGGCGATATCAATGATGGTTTGACGGTCTAGCGCCATCGAAAATGCGCGACGGAAGTCGACATTCGTCAGCGCTTCACGCTTGGCAGGATCAGGGTCATTAAAATTGACCATAAAAGCTTGGGTGCCGGCGGCAGGATACCAATAGTGATGGTTTGGATTGGCCGCGGCATAGGTGCGATCAATGTCAGGAATAAACGATGAGGTCCAGTCCATTTCGCTGTTGATCACCTTGCTCAAAAACTGGTCGTTATTGGCAATTTGTGGTACGCGCAGACAGTCAACATCGAGGTTGTCGTTATCCCAATAATACGGGTTACGACATTGAATATAGAGCTGAGAGGTGAAGGTATCGATAGTGGTGAAGGGACCAGAGCCTACCGGATTTTCATTGGTGTAAGAGGCAGGCTCTTCAACATTTTTCCAGACATGCTCGGGTACCACAGGTACTTTCACAATTTCGTAGGGTACATTGGAGTTTGCCTCAGTGAGCTCAAAGCGGACGGTATAGTCGTCGACCTTTTTCACATCATCAACCCATTGGTTAATGCCAGATTGATCCAATTCAGGGTGGTTTTTGACCAAATCAAACGAATACACCACATCATCAGCGGTATAGGCTTCACCGTCTGACCATTTCACGTCTTTACGAAGGGTGAAGGTGACACTTTTCAGATCATCCGCCATTTCATAGCCGCTCGCGAGACGAAAGACAGGCTGGTTGCCTTTCATTTCGTTAAACACCACCAAGGGCTCATAAACGAAATCAGTCGTGGTGTGCAGGTAGGTGGCGCCAAGGAAAGGGTTGAAGTTACGGACAAAGGTATTGAATTCTTTCGGGTGGATAGTGAGCTCACTGCGCTCGGCGGCACTGACGCCAGCACTTGCGCTCAGCGCACCGATAATTGCAGAGGCAAGTAGGGTCTTGCTGGCAATTCTAATGTTACTCGAAAACATAGCCATTCCTTACTGTTGCTTTCAGTTCACGTGATGGATAGTGATGAACTCGTTGCTAACAACCTTCACGAGCTCAAGCTTACTGTGTTGCCGACCCTTACGTTGTGATTATGGATGGGATGACCCAAGGGATACTTGTTGTACTAGGCCAGCAAACACCCTCACTAAGCCCAAGTTAAGCGAAGGCTGCAATGTGAATAATCGTTAAAACCGTAAAAAAGCGCGACGTTGACGTTATTTTTGTTAAAAAAAACAGCCCCAAAGGTCGTTACGCTCAAAAGATGATCACGACTCACTACCGGTAACGACCTTGGATGGGATTTTAATGGCATTAAAATCATTAGGTTATGGTTATTTTTCTTTTGGGTGATACATGTCACACACCAAAACGCTCTTATTTTTCACCAAGAAAAATCATCGGTTGTTTTGTTGTGACAAGTCGCGCATTTCTGAGTTATATCCGACATAAAAGGGGATTTTTGCTAAGAAGTATTGCGATTGAAATAAGGTTGGTTCGCAAAGATTATTAATGAGCGATTTTAGCTCGTCAGTCAGAGGACAGGCACATTTGTGTCCATTAGTGTCAGTAGACGCACGTCTGAGATCCGCCAATAACCCCCCAATGGGACAGTCACCGGGATTTGCTCCGAGGTTTGCTCACTTATTTCGATGCGCCTGTCCTGATAGGGGGTTAAAAGTGTCTGTCCCAATTGGAATAAGGAAATATGATAGTGAGAACAGACACTTTATTGGTGACAGTGATAGATTAGAGATATCGGGGACAGGAGATATCGGGGACAGGCACCTAATGACTAAGGAGCCTGTCCTAGTAAGGGTAAAAGTGCCTGTCCCCAAAAGGGTAAAAGTGCCTGTCCCCAAAAGGGAAGGCACTTTATTGCAGTGGTGGGTGTGTTGCTAGTCGTCTAGCAGTAGCTGGCGAAGTTGTTGGTAATAGGACTCCAGCTGAGTGCGGGTCGGACTGCGTTTATCGCAATGATCGAGGATAAAGCGAATGGAGCTCAGCACGGTGCGCCACCGCGGGGTTTTTGGCAGGGTTTCGATGAGCAGGTACTTATCCAGTGTGCGGGTTTGTAAGCTACTACGGTCAAGGTAGACGCGCCAAAGACCACTTTGCTCGGCAAAATCGAATTTGCTTTTGCCTGTGGCTTCTTCCCAGTAATCTAAGCTGGCTACCATGGCATCAACAATTAGCTGTCTACGTGTGTTGGTTTTATCTTGCTGTTGGTGTTGCGCTTTTTCCGCAAGGGCTTCAAATTCCCCGCCCATCGCTTTAAGCGTTTCAAGTTGGCGCGAGTCTCCGCCTAATGCGTAGCCAGATAAGGCTTCGATGGCGCTTTCTAGACTCTGTATACGAGACTGAGACACGGGCGCGTCTGTGTTGATGACATACAGGCTATCAATGTCAGACTCGGTTGGAAAACGCAGCAGCATACCGTCAACGTCTTGGGGTTGTCCTTCAATATAAATGGTCAGTGGGCCTTGATAGCGCTCCATATGATTGGCCTGCTCGGGCGCTTTCACTAAGGCTTGACCGTGCATCCGTTTTACCTCGTCCTGTTCACGCCCAAATAAGGAGGCTGCCGCTTGGTTAACAAAGCGAACCTGGCCATCTCTTCGCATACCTAACATGGCTTCAGGGGCGAGAGAGAGCTGTGAAATCAACCAAGACTGGGTTTCAAGTAGGCTGGCTTGTTGGCGAGCACTTTGTTCAAGTGCCTGCTCGAGGCGTTGGTTTTCTTGGCGGCGTTGTTCCGCTTGGCTGGCGGCAAGATGTGTGGCTATCCGTGCGGCAAGCTCTCTTTTGTCAAAGGGCTTACAGAGGTAATCATTGGCGCCGACCTCAAAGCCATAGATGCGATCATCAGGCTGATTTAAGGCGGTCAGCATGATAATCGGAAGGGCAGCATGGTCAAAGCGCTCTCGCAGCTGCTCGCAGACCTCGAACCCACTCATGCCGGGCATGAGCACGTCGAGTAAGATGAGATCTGGCTTTGTGGTGGCGATATGATCAATCGCTGTGCGCCCATCGCTTGCTGTATTGACCTGATAGCCTTCAATATTTAGAAAGCTGGTGAGTACTTGTTGATTGGTGGGCTCATCATCGACGACTAAAATATGTAACCCGTTGTTCTTGCTACTTTGTTCAACGGCTTCCGAAGCGGCGTGAACGAGCGCCTCTCTCGTGTCATCTTGATGAATGTGCTGGGTAGAGAAGGCGGTAAGCTCGGTGCTCAACACCGGGGGCTCATCGACACGCGGAAGGGTGAAGCTAAAGGTGGTGCCCACTTGTGGCTGGCTGCTGACGTAAAGCTGGCCGCCCATCAGCTCGACAAGTTGACGACTGATGGAGAGGCCAAGACCTGCGCCGTGTTGATAATGATAGTGGCTACTTACTGCTTGTGCAAGCGGCTCAAAAACGGTACTTAACTGTTCTGCGGGGATCCCTTTACCCGTGTCAACCACTTGGATGCGAACGCGATCGTCCAAGGTGTCGGCGCTAATAACAATCTTACCCGCATCGGTGAACTTAATCGCATTTCCCAGTAAATTGTACATAACTTGCTCAAGGCGTTGGGGATCTGCGTGTACCCAGATTGGCGTGTCGCTGAGCTGATTAATGATGTTTAGCGGCTTATCTTTTTTAAGGTGCTTGGCGAGTGACAGCACAAGCTGAGTGATGGCATTGAGGTTGACAGGGCCTTGCTCCAAGTCTAATTGCCCATAGCGCATTTTGTGGTAGTCCAAGAGGTCATCGACCAGCTTGGCCAAGCGCTGGCCGCTGTTGACGATAATCGACAGTTGATACTGATGGTCGCGACTAATCGGACCGTTCGCACCGTCAATCAGTGCCTCGGCAATCCCTATCATGCCGTGTAATGGGGTGCGAAGTTCATGAGAGGTGGTGGCCAAGAATTCATCTTTCAGCTTGTTGGCGACATGCAGCTCTTCATTCTGAGCACGTATGGTGGTGATGTTAGCTTCTAAGGTCTGATTCTGCTGGCGGATTAAGTCTAGTTTTTCGCGAATGGCATGGCGCATACGGGCAAAGCTCACCGCCAAACGCCCGATTTCATCACGACGACGCGTGTGGTGGATTTGGGTATCAAGGTCACCCGCACTGACTTTTTCGGCCGCCCATGTAAGCTGAAGCAGTGGGCGAGTAATAAAGTTGGACATATAGTGCGAGGCAATCACCACCGCGAGAATCGCAAGTAACATGGCGACGATAAAAAGCTGTTGTAGCTGGTGGATACGTACGTAGGCCACTTGCGTGGGGACTTCAGCCACGAGTCCCCATTTCAGACCGTGGGTGCGAATGGGGGTGTAAGCGGCGAGCACGGTTTGGCCTGACTGGGTTTGATAGCGGGTGACACCCGTTTCTCCGGCTATGGCTTTTTCTATGGCAGGCGTGTTACTGATCAGCTGACTTTTGCTGGTTAAATGCGCTCGAGTCTTGCCATCATCGCCGACGAGGTGTGTTTCAATCGCATTGGTTTCTCTAGGAGCCACCAGCTTAGTAAGGGCATGGTTAGGAAGCCGGAACAGCGCGTAGCTATGCAGATACCCTTGCTGAATAATAGGGGCGCCAAGCCATGCCACCGGGGCGTCGGTCTCTTCAGCGGAAAAGTCGGAGATAATCACCTTGGGGGGCGGATCTAACTTCCCTTTTGTTTGTTGCGTTTGCTGTTTCAGGGCCGCGAACGTCTGCCCTAATCGTGCATTACGATGCGGGTCTGAGAGTAAGTTAGTGCCAAAGTTGCCCAGCTTTTTCACCGAATAGGTGACGTTGCCTTGCTTGTCGACCAAGAGTAAGTCGTCAAAATCGGCGCGAGCGATCAAAGCTTGATAAGCGCGGTGATAGCGTTTATGGAGCAGCCGATAACGCTCGGTGGCGGAATAATGGGGATCGTCCTTGGGCACAGGCGTTTTAACCCTTTCACCGGATCCAAGATAATAGCGACGTTGCGCGTAGTCACGTGCCGCGTCGATGTTTGGTCGTAGTCGCTGAAACGCATTGACCAAACCATAAAAATGACCACCACTGGCATAGGCGAGCTCCGAGGCGACAAACCCAAGGACTTCCGCCTCTTTGGCAGCAAAATAATCGTTGACTTGCTGTTGCTTACTGTCGCGAACCGATAAAAGGTGTGCTGTGCTTTGCTCTTGGAGATCTTGGCTATGGGCGTTGAGAAAAAACAAAGCGACCACGATGAGAGGGAGGAGACTCAGTAGCAGAAAGGCCAGCATCAAGGTGTGATGGAGGCGTTTAAATGGGTAAGCAGTAAACAAGGATTTCATAAGCAACAGCATCTTCCCTACAGCAACTTGCCAATATCGTGGCCGGTATGTTGGCCCCCGATGAGTCTGTATCTCTGGCGAAAAGAGTTGGGTGTCGTGTGACGACACGACAATCACCTTATGCCTGACGTTACTGAGTTTTTTTTCTTTGACAAGGAAGTCGCGATGGAAGCGTGTGGATCGACGCACTTTTCCGTGTATCGCTGCAAGATTGCGTATGTTTTGCCCACGTGATTGCATGGAACAACGGTCAAATAAAAAGGCCTCGACAGATGCCGAGGCCTTTAGCATTCCGAAGGTAAACGGAATTAGTGCTGAGGTTTGGTCGCCGGTGCGTAGGCAGATGCACGTGCCTCGGCGCTACCTGCTGCTTTCGCTGCTGCGTTTGGCGCTTTAAAGGCAGCGATGGCCACCGGGCTGTGATCAACTGGTTCGTTCGGTGCCGGTGCTTTCATCATCGGTGATGTCGCTCGGCGGTATTGAATCGTTGCCGTCGGGGCATTGATTTCCGCTTCGCGCTCAATCACTTTCTCGGTCACCAAATCGACCTCTGAGTCTTGCTCAGGGGTTGCCGTTGGCGCGTCTGTCATCGCGACATTTGGCATCGCATCGACCACCGGTGTTGCTTGGCTTTGTGCCGGTTGTGGCGCTGGTTCAGAGGCACTTGTCGAAGCCATCGGTTGGGTCGACACTGACTCTGTCTCCTCCGATTTAGCTTGCATGATAATGACTTTACCCATGGCCATTTCTGGACGGGCAACACCACTGACGATAGCCTTACTGTTTTGGCGCTTGTCTTGGCGGCGACGGTCTTGTTTGACTTTCACCGGCTGCTCTGCCGACCACACCTTGCCCATCGCCATTTCGGGTGACGCCATACCGGTAGTCAGCGGCATTGGACTTTTCACCATTGGACGGCGACGACGACGCTGCCCACTGGCGCGAAGGTGGCGCGGTGAGCGACGGTTACGGCGCTTGTCTTGCTGACCTTCTTTCTTGGCATTATCAGGCTGCTGTTTGGCTTGTTGTGCCACTTCCGCCCCGACCTGTTGCAAGTCTTTGCTTTGATCAGGTGTAGCGTCTGTAGTGGTTTGCGCCTCCGCATTGTCTTTGTTGATACGGACACTGCGATTTAGCTTACGACGTTGACGGCGTTGTTTAACCTGTTCGGTCTTCTCTGTCTTTTGATCGGGTTGCTTATTACTTTTATCCGCTTTGTCAGCCTGTGGCTTGGTTGCCTTAGCGTCGTCCTGCGCCGCAGGCTTTTTCGCTTTGTCGTTGCGGTTATCGTTACGGGTTTTCTTCCCTTTACGATTATTATCGCGGCGTTCTTCTTGCGGCTTATTCTGGCGGCGTTGTTTATTGTTCCGTCCACGTTCACCGTTGTTGCTATCACTTTGCTCGTCGCGGTTTTGTGGCTTGTTATGGCTACGTGATTTGTTGCGCTGGCTGTGTGATGGCTTCTGGCTTTTCTCCGTCTGAGCTGGCTCAGGTTGGGCGGCAGGCTGTGACGATGAAGCGGTTGCTGCATCATCAGCGGGCGCGGCAAACAAGCGCGAGAAGAATTGACTCACTTTGGCGAACAGGCCTGGTTGGGTTGTCGCTGTTGGCTCATCGGTTGGCGCAGCCGCTTTGGTTGCACTGGGTGCTGGCGAGCTTGGCGCTGCAAATCCCTGTAATACAGGCTCTTCACGTTTTTTCGCTGGACGCGCTTGTTGTGGCTCTTCGCGCGCTTCTACTTCCTTGAGCGCATCAATCTGGCTAGGCAACTGATAGGACAGGTTGGCCATTTCTTCACCGCCGCGGACGCGAACCACATCAAAGTGTGGCGTCTGCATGTCGGCATTGGGTACCACGACCACTTTGACATTGTGGTATTTCTCAATGTGCTGAACCGAGCGGCGCTTTTCGTTAAGCAGGTAAGAAGCGACGGGGACCGGGACGATACCCAATACTTGCGCCGTATTTTCTTTCATTGCTTCTTCTTCCATCAGACGAAGAATCGACAATGACAGTGACTCGTTGTCACGAATCACACCGGTGCCTTTACAACGCGGGCAAATATGATGACTGGCTTCTGCCAATGACGGGCTGAGGCGCTGACGTGACATTTCCAGCAAACCAAAGCGTGAAATACGGCCGATTTGTACCCGTGCACGGTCCATGCGGACAGAGTCACGCAATTTGTTCTCCACCTCGCGTTGGTGGCGGACAGGCGTCATATCGATGAAGTCGATCACGACCAAGCCACCTAAGTCACGCAGACGCAATTGGCGGGCAATTTCTTCTGCTGCTTCGATGTTGGTTTGCCGCGCCGTCTCTTCAATATCACTGCCTTTGGTGGCTCGGGCAGAGTTGATATCGATTGAGGTCAGGGCTTCGGTTGGATCAATGACAATCGAGCCACCTGAGGGTAAGCGCACTTCGCGTTGGAAGGCAGATTCGATCTGACTTTCAATCTGATAGTGGCTAAATAGCGGCACTTCACCTTCGTAAAACTTGATGCGGCTGACAAAGTCAGGACGAACCAGCTTGATGTGCTCTTGCGCGCGTTGGAAGACCTTCTCACTGTCAATCAAGATCTCACCGATATCACGGCGCAAATAGTCACGGATCGCACGGGCAATCACGTTACTTTCTTGATGGATAAGGAAAGGCGCAGGGTTGGCGTTAGCTGCCTCTTTCACCGCTTGCCAATGATTGAGCAGCACTTTCAAGTCCCACTCAAGCTCTTCGGCCGATTTACCCACACCTGCGGTGCGTACAATCAAGCCCATCCCTTGCGGCAGTTCGAGGCCAGACATGGCTTCTTTAAGCTGGCTGCGCTCTTCTCCCTCAATGCGACGAGAAATCCCGCCAGCACGTGGGTTGTTTGGCATTAATACCAAATAGCTACCCGCAAGCGACACAAACGTTGTCAGGGCGGCCCCTTTATTGCCGCGCTCTTCTTTGTCTACTTGGACAATCACTTCCTGGCCTTCTTTCACCACATCTTTGATGTTTGGACGGCCTTGATAGGTATAACCGGAAGGGAAGTATTCGCGAGCGATTTCTTTTAGAGGGAGAAAACCGTGTCTTTCGGCGCCGTAATCAACAAATGCCGCTTCCAGGCTAGGTTCGATACGGGTAATGCGTCCTTTGTAGATATTCGCTTTTTTTGACTCATGGCCAGGACTCTCGATATCGAGGTCGTATAGCCGTTGACCGTCGACCAATGCGACGCGCAACTCTTCTTTCTGAGTTGCGTTAATCAACATTCTTTTCATCTGATTGTTCTCATTTATTTATCGTTGTTATTAGCGGTTGATGACGAGAGCAGTCGTCAATGCTGCCTGACCCCAAGTCTGATATGGTGCAGCCTCCCGGCTGGAGAAAATCAGGGGTGCGCTCGGGCAAGTTTTAATCGGCCAGCTGCAACGGTTTTTATGGCTCACCGGATTACGCAGTTGGCGTCCGCCGTTTTTACCGATGGCGGAGAGCTCTGACACTGACTAACGGTCTCGTGTCAACACACTAAACGGGTGCTTTTGGTTTACGTCTTACGCCAATTGCCGCGTAACGCCTTAAAAGCATTCGGAATTATGGTTCTTTTACGGATGTCACCGCATACAGCTATCGCTTGATGGATTCATCGCAGACTCAGCTTTTTATCGAAAAATGCATGTTCCGCTGATGAAGTCGCTGTCACAGGCGATAAACTGTGTTTCAGATAAGCGTTTGCTTTTCTGATTAACGCCGCAACTATAGCAGGGAGACTAAAGTCCAGCAATCGGCTTTATTCGCTTATGTTGTCTTGGTAGTAAAACCGCGCAGATGTGGTGTTTTTTTGCACGATGATGCCTTTGTGCTGCTCGCGGCAATGGGGGCGAGCACAGCCCGTCGCTGTGCTGGGTAAGAGGTAACTTGCCGTAGCAGGTGCATGTCGCTGTGCTTAGCGGTAGAATGAAGGTTATGACAGAACAAAAAACCCAAGTGCGATTCATCGACATCGATGACGACATCGCCGGCCAACGTATCGACAATTTTCTGCGAAATCAGCTGAAAAACGTCCCCAAAAGTATGATTTATCGCGTGCTTCGTAAAGGAGAAGTGCGAGTTAATAAAAAACGCATAAAACCAGAGTATAAGCTGCAAGCCGGAGATGTGGTGAGGGTGCCTCCCATCCGCCTTCCAGAGCGCGATGAGAAAGCTGCCCCCAGTACCAAATTAGACAAAGTGGCTGCGCTTGAGCATTGCATTATTTATGAAGATGACCACCTACTTGTGCTCAATAAGCCTTCGGGTACCGCGGTGCACGGGGGAAGTGGGCTACAATTTGGCGCGATAGAGGCAATGCGCGCACTGCGTCCCAAAGCGCGCTTTTTGGAGCTGGTGCACCGGATTGATAGAGACACCTCCGGGATCTTATTGATTGCTAAAAAACGGTCTGCGTTGCGCCATCTGCAAGCGCAATTTCGCGAAAAAACGGTACGCAAAGACTATTATGCCTTGGTGATGGGCAAATGGCCGACTAAACAGCGCAAAGTCACGGCACCTTTACTGAAAAATGAGGTGAACAGTATTGTGCGTGTCAATTCAAAGGGGAAGCCGTCGGAAACCCGTTTTAAAGTGCTTGAGAGCTTTGCTGAAGCAACCTTAGTGCAAGCAAGCCCTGTGACCGGGAGAACGCATCAGATTCGTGTGCATGCTCAGTATATGGGTCACCCGTTGGCGTGGGACGACCGCTATGGCGATCCCCGTTTTGATGCGTATACCAAGTCGTTTGGCTTGGATCGTTTATTTTTACATGCGGCCACCATCTGCTTCCGACACCCGAACAAGGATGAAAGCATGACGCTCAATGCACCGATGGAGCCCAAGCTTGAGCGGGCGCTTGAGGGACTACGGGCAAAGACCGCATCATCTAGAGGTTAAATACATGACTGTCGAATTACCGCTTACATCTGCTTGGCAATCTGGCGAAAGCCAGATCAGCCAAACGTCGCATTCAGTGCTTGCTCCATACTCATTGTTGATCTTTGACTGGGATGGCACTGTGATGGATTCGATTGGGCGCATTGTCTCCAGCCTGGATGCGGCGGCTCGTTTGACAGGGCAACTACCCATTTTACCTCCTGAGCGTTTGCAAACCATGATTGGCCTGAGTTTAGAAAAAGGTTATCAACGACTTTACCCTGATGCAGATCCAACATGGTATGGCGATTGGATTCACCACTATCGCCAACAGTTTGTGCGCGATAACCCGACGCCGTGTCAGCTATACCCTGGCGTGAAAGACACCCTTATGTCTCTAAAAGCGCAGGGGTTTCAATTGGCGGTGGCAACCGGGAAATCACGCGCTGGGCTTGATCGGGCGATGGCCGAGACGGGAACTCAGGATTTGTTTTCGGTGACGCGATGCGCCGATGAAACGGCTTCTAAGCCGGATCCTCAAATGTTGGATGAAGTGTTAGCGCATACAGGCATGCCACGGGATAAAGCGCTGATGATTGGCGATACCGGGCATGATATGCAACTAGCCATCAATGCGAATATGGCAAGGCTCGCGGTTACTTGGGGCGTAGAAGACTCTGCCAGCCTTTCGACGTTCGATCCCGTTGCGGTATTAAACAGCCTAAATGAGCTGGTGAGCTAATTGGTCGCTTTGATTGTGCTTAAGTTGCGTGCTGGTAAGGTTGCAACTACGTGTGCGCTGATGATGAGTTAGCGCATTAAATAACTGAGATACCCTCCTTTTCTAGCATTTCACGCAAGCGTATTAACGGCAGACCAACAAGGGTATTCGGATCGCGTCCGTGCATCGCATTGAAAAGGGCAATGCCCAAACCTTCACATTTAAAGCTGCCAGCACAATCTAGCGGCAGTTCTTTGTCGATATAACGAATAATTTCTTGTTCGCTTAGCTCACGAAAATCGACATGAAAGGGTTCAACGTCCGATTGATGCTCCCCCGTGTCACTATTTATCAATGCAATCCCTGTATAAAAGGTGACTTGTTTGCCGCTTGCGCGTTTTAGCTGTTCGATCGCCACCTCTCGCTCATGCGGCTTGCCTAACACCTCCTCGTCAATTACACACACTTGGTCTGAACCGATAATGAGCGCATTATCGAATAGCGGCATCCCCGCCATGGCCTTTTCGAGTGCCAAGCGTTCAACCATGTCAGTCGCACGCTCGTGCTCCTGCCGACTTTCGTCAATGGCAGGAGAGAAGGCCGTGAAAGGCAGCGCAAACTTTTTAAAGATAGACTGACGATAGGGAGAACTTGAGGCCAGCACAATTTTTGGTGGTTGTGTGGAGTGCATGAGCGATCCTTCTTTCTTGCGCGCAGAGTTAGATTTGACCAAAAAACAACCCGCATCGGTGATTGTTTATTTCCAACTCTCAGTCTAACCTGAAAAAATGGTAGGCGCGACTTTGAGTCGGGCAAAGCCGTAGCGGTGTGCCTAGCTGGCTGATTGACGGCGGTGAAAGGGTGGGTTTTCATTGTTGCCGGTACGAATGGACAAAGCACCAGCGGCATCCCGATCACCGATGGAATGTGCGCTTTTGTCGCTATCACCCTTTCGCGCCTGACACAGGCAACATTTTCTTTGACTCCAGCGCATTTGGAGGCTAATATTCGCGCCCTATGCAGAAGGTAAAGCTACCGCTGACGGTTGATCCGTTCCGTTGTGCACAAAAGCAGCTTGACTATGATGGTCTTGTAGACAAGCAGCGTTTAGTGCGTCTCGGTGAGGCAACCCAAAGCATCGATAGTGATGCGGAAGTGATGCTTTCGTTCGACATTGACGCCCAAGGGCTCAAAACGGTCACCGGTCGTGCGACCGTCACAGTGAGTCTTGAGTGTCAACGTTGTTGGGAGCCATTTTCATATCGCTATGAAACTGAATTCGTTTATAGCCCGGTTTTCAATGATGACCAGGTTGGCAATTTACCGGATGCTTATGAGCCGGCATTAGTCGACGAAAACGGTGAGATTGATCTGATTCAATTAGTCGAAGACGAGTTGATTGTGGCCTTGCCACAAGTCGCCATGCACGAAGACACCGACTGTAAAGTTAGTGCAGAGAACATGGTGTATGGGGAAATCCCACTTGCTGATGAGCGTCCAAATCCGTTTGCCGTACTAAAAAACTTAAAGCAAAGTAACGAGGAGTAGGGTCAATGGCCGTACAAAAGAACCGTAAAACCCGTTCTAAGCGTGGTATGCGTCGTTCACACGATGCACTGGGTACTCAAGCTGTATCTGTAGACAAAACTAGCGGTGAAACTCACCTGCGTCATAACATGACGGCAGATGGTTTCTATCGCGGCCGCAAGGTTATCAACAAGTAAGGTTGACCCTTGACTCGGTTAACCATTGCACTCGATGCGATGGGCGGGGATTTCGGTCCCCAAGTCACAGTGCCTGCCTCCGTGCAGGCATTGTCACGTTTTGCGGACCTAAACGTGATCCTAGTGGGCGACGAGCACCACATTAAGGCGTCACTGAACCAGCTCAATGCCCAGCATCATTCCCGATTATCTATCGTCCATGCCCCGGACGAGATCCCTAATGATATGCGTCCGTCTACGGCGCTGCGCCGCAGCCATGGCACGTCTATGCGCGTAGCACTGGAAAAGGTGGCCAGTGGTGAGGCGGATGCGTGTGTGAGTGCAGGGAACACCGGGGCACTAATGGCGTTATCCAAGTACTTGCTCAAGCTCTTGCCTGGCATTGATCGTCCCGCCCTCGTAACAGCCTTACCAGGCGCCAATTATCAACGTAAATGGTTGCTGGATTTAGGTGCCAATGTGGCCTGTGATGCCGATACCTTATTCCAATTCGCGGTGATGGGCGCGGTGTTAGCGGAGGCTGAGTTAGGCCATACCCCGCGTATCGGCCTATTAAATATTGGTGAGGAAGCGATCAAAGGCAATGATTTGGTGCGTCGCTGTGCTGATCTCTTGCAGCACAGTGAGTCCGTGCGTTACACCGGCTACGTAGAGGGCGACCAGATCTACAC
>NZ_PXUD01000041.1:0-88585 GCF_003390965.1 Salinivibrio sp. HTSP | reverse complement strand
ACTCCCTTAGCAGGGGAGCGCCTTCAGCCACTCGGCCACCTCACCGTCGCTGCGGGTGCACATATTACTTTGAGCCACATATATGTCAAACACTTTTCTGGCAAAAATCGTCTTGCCACCAACAAATGGACAATTATCACCCACAACCCAATTCTATTGTTGGATTTATCGCCGTTTCATTCTGATTTTACGGGAAAAGCAGGGATAAAAAAGGCC
Source organism: Salinivibrio sp. HTSP (assembly GCF_003390965.1). Taxonomy (NCBI): domain Bacteria; kingdom Pseudomonadati; phylum Pseudomonadota; class Gammaproteobacteria; order Vibrionales; family Vibrionaceae; genus Salinivibrio; species Salinivibrio sp. HTSP. Next base: position 88,369 of record NZ_PXUD01000041.1, on the reverse strand, counting down.
GACCTTTGGTCGACCTCTTTTTGCCTTGTTAGTAGTCGTTTTGACCACTTGCAGGCGTGCCTTTCTCGGCTTGAATACGCATGTAGATCTCTTCGCGATGTACCGAAACATCTTTCGGTGCGTTCACACCAATACGAACTTGGTTACCTTTCACACCCAGTACGGTGACAGTCACTTCATCACCAATCATCAAGGTTTCGCCCACACGGCGAGTTAAAATCAGCATGCTTCTACTCCTTGAGTATCAATCTTTTACTTATTCAATTAGTGTCTGAGCCAGATAACCCGCCAGCGTATCGGCTCGTTACCTGTGATCGTTGGGTTCTTTCCCTGCTCATGATGCCAATACGGGCGCCAAAACGTCCGTATTCACACTATGGCTGAATTATCACACCATATCCAGAAAGGGGCAGAGAAATTTACTGTTTTATCATCATGCCGTTAGCCGAGAAGGCGATTGACCTGAGATAACAGTGTAAGAGAAATCTGTACTGCATTGGCTGGCGTGGCGATAAAATCTAACCAGTATCACGTCTTACGCCAGTGCGTCGCTTAAGGCGTTGCACTATACAGAATCAGAAAAAAAGTGCAATTATTAATCTAGATCACAAAAAAGGGTCGCGATACGCGACCCTCTTGACTTTTAAAAAAACAAAAGCGGCTTATAGTTGCTCAGCGAGCCAGGTCTCCGCGGAGGCTAACGCACTCGGCAGTGCACTCACATCACTACCGCCGGCTTGTGCCATATCAGGGCGGCCACCGCCCTTGCCACCCACTTGTTGGGCAACAAGGTTAACCAACTCACCGGCTTTCACGGTGCCGGTCAGATCTTTAGTCACCCCCGCAATCAGGCCGACTTTGTCATTGGCCACATTGCCGAGCAGCACAATGCCACTGCCCATTTGGTTTTTCAGATCATCCACCATGCTACGCAGTGCTTTGTTATCCGCACCATCAAGCTGGCTGATCAGCACTTTTACCCCGTTTAGCTCACGGACCTGATTGATCAGCCCAGCACTTTCTTGTGCGGCCAGTTTCTGTTTAAGCTGCTGAATTTGTTTCTCTAACGCTTTCGCTTTGCTCTGGGCTTCGTCAAGTTTGGCTTCATAGTCAGCCTGTTGCTGATAAACGCTATCAATGGCCGCTTGCCCGGTAATGGCTTCGATGCGGCGTACACCGGCCGCGATACCCGCTTCAGAGACGATTTTAAACATGCCAATGTCGCCCGTACGCGTCGCGTGTGTCCCGCCACACAGCTCGATAGAAAAGTCACCCATGCTTAATACACGCACTTGGTCATCGTATTTCTCACCAAACAGTGCCATCGCGCCTTTTTGCTTGGCGGCTTCGATATCCATCACTTCTGTCTGCACGGGGCTATTTTCACGGATTTGTTGATTCACGATCCGCTCAACCGCTTTGAGTTCATCGGCGGTGACCGGCTCAAGGTGTGAGAAGTCAAAACGCAAGCCGTCAGGGCGAACCAAAGACCCCTTCTGAGCAATATGCTCACCCAGTACCTCACGTAGCGCAGCATGAAGCAAGTGGGTCGCAGAATGGTTCATCGCTACCGCGTGGCGACGCTCAGCATCCACGCGAGCGGTTGCTTGTGTCCCGACACTCAGTTGCCCTTCCGACAAGCTGCCGTAGTGCGCAATGGCTTGCCCCGCTTTCTGGGTATCCGTCACGGTAAATCGCCCTTGGTCAGTGTCAATCACCCCTGTATCACCACATTGGCCACCAGCCTCGGCATAGAAAGGCGTGTGATCAAGGATCACCACCGCTTTATCCCCCGATACCAAGCTATCAACGGTGTCACCGTCGACAAAAATCTCAGTGATCTGGCCTGTGCCTTCTGTCCCTGTGTAACCACAAAAATCAGAGCCATGCTCCACTTTTATTGCTTGGTTGTAGTCAGTGCCAAACTGACCGGCTTCGCGCGCGCGCTGACGCTGGGCTTCCATCGCCGCTTCAAAGCCGGCTTCATCAATGCGATAACCGCGCTCACGCGCAACATCATTGGTTAAGTCTGCCGGGAAGCCGTAAGTGTCATAGAGTTTGAATACAGTTTCACCATCTAACTCGTCACCTTTAACCTTGTCCAAGGCCTCTTCCAACATCAACATGCCACGCTCAAGCGTGCGACCAAAGTTGTCTTCTTCAATCTTAAGGACTTTTTCCACCATGGTTTGCTGCGCACGCAGATCTTCACCTGCCGTCCCCATGATGGTAGCGAGAGGGCCAACCAGCTTATAGAAAAACGCCTCTTTGCTGCCAAGCTTGTTACCATGGCGAACCGCACGACGAATGATTCGGCGCAACACATAGCCTCGCCCTTCGTTCGATGGCATCACACCATCAACAATCAAATATGCACACGAGCGGATGTGGTCAGCGACTACGCGCAAAGACTGGTTAGTGAGATCTTCAACCCCAATGATGTCAGCGACTTGCTTAATCAATTGCTGGAAAACATCGATTTCATAGTTAGAATGCACGCCCTGCTTGATTGCCGCTATGCGTTCAATCCCCATCCCGGTATCCACTGACGGCTTAGGCAGATTTTCCATCGTACCGTCTGCTTGGCGGTTAAACTGCATAAAGACGATATTCCAGATCTCGATGAAGCGATCCCCGTCTTCTTCTGGCGTCCCTGGCGGGCCACCCCAAATATGCTCACCATGGTCATAGAAAATTTCGCTACATGGTCCGCATGGCCCAGTATCGCCCATTTGCCAGAAATTATCTGACTCGTAAGGCTTACCACCTTCTTTATCGCCGATACGCACAATGCGATCCGCTGGGACACCGATTTGCTGATGCCAAATATCAAATGCTTCGTCATCGGTTTCGTATACGGTTACCAACAGCTTTTCTTTTGGCAAGCCAATGGTTTCGGTCAAAAATGCCCATGCGTACTGAATCGCATCTTGCTTGAAGTAATCACCGAAGCTGAAATTGCCGAGCATTTCAAAGAAGGTATGGTGGCGCGCGGTAAAACCGACGTTTTCAAGGTCGTTGTGTTTGCCGCCCGCCCGCACACAACGCTGTGCTGACGTTGCACGCGTGTAGTCACGCTTTTCAACCCCTAAAAAAGTGTCTTTAAACTGGTTCATCCCTGCGTTGGTGAACAAAAGCGTTGGGTCATCGGCAGGCACGAGCGACGAGCTAGGCACAATCTGGTGCCCTTTGCTTTCAAAGAACTTGAGAAACGCTGTACGGATCTCATCAGTGCTCATATACATTGGCTAATCCTGATAATCGAATATTGCGTTAGCAACCAGATATGGTCGTGACGCGATGGAAGCATGGTTTTATTTACGCCATTGTAAACAACCGATCGCGTGCGGAAAAGAGACAGAGTGGGATTGGTTTAGAAATGCGTGTTCGAATCGTCGTGACTGAGTGCGTATTGGATTTGATCAAAGTTAAAGCCACGTGACTGTAAAAAGCGCATGCGTTTGGCTTTTTCCTTTTGCTCGGCTGGCGGAAGGCGGCCATCGAGATCGGCATATTTACGCTGTGCGGTCTCTCTGGCTAGCGCATACCAGTCAACCTCTTGCTCTTGTTCGGCACGTGATAACAACTCAGTGTCGATGCCCTTTCGCTTGGCATCTTGGCAAATACGTAGCCAGCCATGATGTTTGCTCACACCTTGGCGCAACAAGCTGGCCGCAAAACGGGCATCATCTAACCAACCACGGGCGAGACACTCATCAAGGGTCAGCGCAATGGTGTCTTGATCAAACCCGCGTTGAGTCAGTTTTTGTTGCAGCTCGTGAACAGAATGGTCACGGCGGGCTAACAAGCCCACCGCAACGTCTTGGCACGATACGGCCATTACAGCTGATCGTCCTCGGCTTCTGCCTCCGCGTTCGCGTCGACCGCTTCGTTGTTGAGGCCAGGCTGCAGCAACATCTCGCGCAAGGTGGTGTCAATTTCTTCCGCAATGTGTGGGTTTTCTTTCAGGTATTTGCAGGCATTGGCTTTACCTTGGCCAATTTTATCGCCTTTGTAGCTGTACCAAGCACCGGCTTTTTCTACCAGCTTGTGTTTCACGCCCAAGTCTACTAATTCGCCCTGCAAGTTAATGCCTTGGCCATAAAGGATTTGGAATTCGGCTTGTTTAAAGGGCGCAGCCACTTTGTTTTTTACCACTTTGACGCGGGTTTCGTTGCCCACCACTTCGTCACCTTCTTTAATCGCACCAATGCGGCGAATATCCAGGCGAACCGAGGCGTAGAATTTTAACGCGTTACCCCCAGTCGTGGTTTCTGGGTTACCAAACATCACACCAATTTTCATGCGAATTTGGTTGATGAAGACCATCATGGTATTGCTATTTTTGATGTTGGCTGTGAGCTTACGCATCGCTTGTGACAACATCCGCGCTTGCAGACCCATGTGTGAGTCGCCCATCTCGCCTTCAATCTCAGCTTTAGGTGTCAAAGCCGCCACTGAGTCAATCACGATCATGTCGACAGCGCCCGAGCGTGTCAGGGCATCGGCAATTTCCAACGCTTGCTCACCGGTATCTGGCTGAGAGACCAAAAGGTTATCGATGTCGACACCCAGCTTGCGCGCATAAATAGGGTCAAGGGCATGCTCAGCGTCGATAAAGGCACAGGTCTTTCCCATTTTTTGTGCTTCGGCAATCGCTTCTAGCGTCAGCGTCGTTTTACCTGATGACTCTGGGCCATAGATTTCGATAATACGACCAAAAGGCAATCCGCCGGCACCTAGGGCAATATCGAGAGACAAAGAGCCGGTCGATACGGTTTCGATGTCCATGGTGCGGTCATCACCCAGACGCATGATTGAGCCTTTGCCAAATTGCTTTTCGATTTGCCCGAGTGCGGCTGCGAGCGCCTTTTCTTTGTTATCGTCCATTTCAGTCTCCAGGAAATAAACCGCTATCTATGCGATGAAAGCTATCAGTCATTGGGGCTAAGTATACTGTCCATACATACAGTGTCTAGCCCTGTATAGAAAAAATCTGTGTGGTGCGACACGTCTCCAGTTACGGAGACAAGCGCCTTAAAGCATGGGACAACACATGCGCGACCGTTTGTTCACGAACCGCGCGCCTGTCCCCCTCAAAATGACAGACTTCTGTGTCAGTTTCGCCACCATGCCAAGCCCATGCGCACCACACGGTACCCACAGGTTTATCAGCACTCCCCCCCGATGGGCCAGCCACGCCACTTACGGCAATCGCCAAGTCTGCTTCTGCCTCTTGGCGCGCACCTTCCGCCATCGCCATCACCACAGGTTCACTCACCGCGCCATATTGTGCTAATAGGTCATCTGGCACGTGCACTTGTTGGTGTTTGGCTGGATTGCTGTAGGTCACCCATGCTTGCTGAAACCATTGCGAGCTTCCTGGCACGTCCGTCAAGCAGTAAGCGATACCGCCCCCGGTGCAAGACTCTGCGGTGGTCACTGTCAGCCCTGCATCCAATAAGGCATCGCCGAGTTGCTTTGCTAGCGAGAATAACTGTTCCACCATGCGCTCCTTTTGTTGAGGGGGAAGAAACCGGTACCGCAACTTTACCCTTTGCCGTACGATCACGTATTCTACCTACCCTTTTCAATGTTCCATTTTGCAGGTCTAGTCGTGACAGTACAAGCGCTCGAAAAGCACACCCCGATGATGCAACAGTACCTCAAACTCAAAGCGCAGCACCCTGAAGAGCTGCTGTTCTACCGCATGGGGGATTTTTACGAACTCTTTTACGACGATGCCAAACGCGCCTCTCAGCTTTTGGATATATCACTGACTAAGCGCGGCAGCTCAGGCGGTGAGCCGATCCCCATGGCGGGTGTGCCCTTTCATGCCGTGGAGGGATATTTAGCGAAGTTAGTGCAATTGGGCGAGCCGGTGGCGATTTGTGAGCAAATTGGCGATCCGGCCACCAGTAAAGGCCCGGTTGAGCGCCAGGTGGTGCGAATCGTCACCCCCGGCACAGTATCCGATGAAGCGCTGCTTAGCGAGCGGGTTGATAACTTGGTTGCCGCACTGACTTGTGATAACGAGCAGTTTGGCTTCGCCACCTTAGATATTACCTCGGGGCGATTTGTGCTGACCGAGCCTGCTACCTACGAGCAAATGCAAGCCGAGCTGCAACGCACGCAACCGGCTGAGCTGCTTTATCCAGAAGACTTTCCCTACCCTGATTTACTCGCAGCGAGCCGCGGCGCAAGGCGCCGACCGATTTGGGAATTCGATCTCGACACCGCTCGCAGTCAACTGACCAGTCAATTTGGCACCCGCGATTTAGTCGGCTTTGGCGTGGAAGACTGCGTGCTGGGGCTCAGTGCCGCCGGCTGTGTATTACAATACGCCAAAGAAACCCAGCGCACTGCGCTTCCCCATATTCGTGCCATCATCAAAGATCAGCAAGACACCTCTGTGGTGTTGGACGCCGCGACACGACGTAATTTAGAGATCACCCAAAACCTCGCTGGCGGCACCGATAACACCCTGGCTGACGTTTTGGATCGCACGACAACGCCAATGGGCAGTCGCTTACTGAAACGCTGGCTCCATCAACCCCTGCGAGACCCTCAAGTGCTCAACCAACGTTTGGATGCGATCGGCGCGCTGCTTGATAGTGGCCTATACACCGAGTTAAGCGCCGCACTCAAACCGGTTGGCGACATTGAGCGCGTACTGGCTCGCTTGGCGATGCGCTCTGCTCGCCCCCGCGATATGGCAAGGCTGCGCACCGCATTGGCGCAGCTGCCTGAGATACAGACGCTGCTCACCGAGCTAGATCACCGTGCGTTTTGCGATTACCAAACGGCCACCACACCGATGCCAGAGCTGCAAGATTTGCTCACCCGCGCGGTGGTCGAGAACCCGCCGGTAGTGATCCGTGATGGCGGCGTGATTGCGCCAGGGTACAATGCGGAACTGGATGAATGGCGCGACTTATCTGAAGGCGCATCACGCTACTTAGAAGAACTCGAAACCCGCGAGCGCGAGCAATATGGCATCGATACCCTGAAGGTGGGTTATAACCAGGTGCACGGCTTTTACATTCAAATCAGCCGCGCGCAAAGTGACCGAGTACCTGCACATTATATCCGCCGGCAAACGCTTAAAAATGCAGAGCGTTACATTATCCCCGAATTAAAAGAGCACGAAGATAAGGTCTTAAGCTCTCGGTCCAACGCATTAGCGTTAGAGAAACGGTTGTGGGAAGAGTTATTTGATTTATTACTGCCACATTTGGCCCAACTGCAACATGCCTCTGAGGCATTATCTGGGCTGGATGTGCTGTGCAACCTTGCTGAACGCGCTGAGACGCTCAATTACCATCGCCCAGTGCTTACCGACAAACCGGGCATCGATATCGAAGCGGGCCGCCATCCAGTGGTAGAGCAAGTCATGAGTGACCCCTTTATCCCTAACCCCATCGCCTTAAGCCCTGCGCGGCGGATGTTGATCATTACCGGGCCGAATATGGGGGGTAAATCCACGTATATGCGCCAGACGGCATTGATCACCTTGCTGAGCCATATTGGTGCGTATGTGCCCGCAGATCGCGCGACTATTGGGCCTGTTGATCGGATTTTTACCCGTATCGGCGCCTCTGACGATCTCGCTTCCGGCCGCTCAACCTTTATGGTGGAAATGACGGAAACCGCCAATATTCTCCATAACGCGACGGCAAACAGCTTGGTGTTAATGGACGAAATTGGCCGCGGCACCAGTACCTACGATGGTTTGTCTTTAGCATGGGCCAGTGCGGAATGGCTGGCAGAGAAAATTCATGCAATGACCTTGTTTGCCACCCATTATTTCGAACTCACCGAACTGCCAGGGCAAATGGAAGGTTTGGTGAATGTGCACCTTGATGCCATGGAGCATGGCGATGACATTGCGTTTATGCACGCTGTGCAAGAAGGCGCAGCCAGTAAGTCTTATGGCCTAGCCGTCGCGAGTCTCGCAGGGGTTCCCAAACCGGTAATACGGCGTGCTAAGCATAAACTGGCACAACTCGAGCAAAACGGCCAACATACCATTCATGCTGAACAAACGGTCGGTGATCCCGCGCCCGCTCAGCTCGCCTTACTGCCTGAGCCTAGCGAACTGGATAACGCGGTCGATGCCTTAAACCCCGATGAGATGACCCCACGGCAAGCCTTAGACGCCCTCTATGCGCTCAAGGCGTTACAGCAATCGCGCTAATCGACCACGCCATCATCCTGTGAGCCGTCATGCCAGCTTCGCTGGGCAAACAAAAAGGGACAGCCATCGCTGTCCCTTCATTAGTGTCTATGACTGTGATGCTCGCTCTATGACTGATGCGACATTAACAGGCTGATTATTGCTCTACGTTAAAGAGCGATTCGATGCTCAGCCCTTGATGCGTCAGCATGTCGCGCAGGCGGCGTAACCCTTCCACCTGGATTTGACGTACCCGCTCGCGGGTTAGGCCAATCTCACGTCCCACATCTTCCAGCGTTGATGCTTCATGACCCAGAAGCCCGAAACGCCGTGACAATACTTCGCGCTGCTTTGGGTTAAGCTCTTGTAGCCACTGAACAATCGACTTTTTCATGTCATCGTCTTGTGTGGTGTACTCTGGGCCGTCTTGCTTCTCATCTGGGATGATATCTAGCAAGGCTTTTTCCGAATCACCGCCAATGGGATTATCCACGGAGCCAATACGCTCGTTGAGACGAAGCATCCGATTCACATCTTCTACCGGCTTATCGAGCTGCGCCGCAATGTCTTCAGCGGTCGGTTCATGGTCAAGTTTTTGTGCCAGCTCGCGCGCGGTTCGCAGGTACACGTTCAGCTCTTTGACGACGTGAATCGGCAGACGAATGGTGCGCGTTTGGTTCATGATGGCACGTTCAATGGTTTGACGAATCCACCAGGTTGCGTAGGTTGAAAAGCGGAAGCCGCGTTCAGGGTCAAACTTCTCCACCGCGCGAATCAAGCCAAGATTTCCTTCTTCGACCAAATCGAGCAGCGCTAAACCACGATTAGAATAGCGACGTGAAATTTTCACCACCAAGCGAAGGTTACTCTCAATCATACGCTTGCGAGCAACCTCGTCACCGCGCAACGCTCGGCGCGCATAGAGCACTTCTTCTTCAGCGGTAAGCAGCGGTGAAAAGCCAATTTCGCTGAGGTAGAGTTGGGTGGCATCAGAGGCCTTTGAAGTGGCCGCTTGTTGCTGTACTGCCTCTTCGACTTCTTCGAGCACCTCGTCAGCTTGTGCTTCCACGGTGTCGAATTCAACGTCTTGGTTCAAGCCGTCCAGTTTCTTTGCGGTATTTGTTTGGCTCATAGCGCCTCCCTAATGACGTAGCAGCTAAGCAGAACTCATTTCTGCTTATACCGGCCCCGTCACATTGGTGGCTGCGGCGATATCACCTTGGTTACCCTGTGCTACCGCTTTGGCAGATAATGTAACGGATTGACCGATTTTCCTTTGTAGCGAATTTCAAAATGCAACCGAACACTGTTTGCACCAGAACTGCCCATGGAAGCTATTTTCTGCCCCTTTTTGACAGCTTGGCCTTCTGAAACATAAAACGAATCGTTGTGCGCGTACGCACTTAGATAATCATCATTGTGTTTCACTATTATTAACTTACCGTAACCTCGAAGTGCGCTTCCGGCGTAAACGACTTTTCCATCTGCCGCTGCCTGAATGCCCTGTCCTCGTTGTCCAGCAATATCTATGCCCTTATTGCCTCGCTCTGTGCTAGAAAATCGGGACACCATTCGGCCTCTGGATGGCCATTGCCAGCTGATCTGTTGGTTAGATGCGCTAGCGGTCCGCTTGTTAACAGCTTGTTTACTTTTGTCTTTAGGTTGACTGTACCTCGACGATGACCCCGATTCAACGCTTTTTGTGCGTTCACTCGCGGTTTTTGACTTCTTTTTTTCCTCGAATTTGCTAGATTTAGCGCCTTTTCTAGAAGAAGATGCTGCCACGCTCGCGCTTGCAGCTGACGCCGTGGCAGAGGCCACATTTGTCGCGCCTGATGTGGATTGAGCCACGTCAGGACGTTGATAGGCGGGCTTCCACAGCGCCAGTGTCTGCCCGGGATAAATGGTATAGGGGGGCTGTAGATTATTGTGTTCGATGATGTCGTCGATATCACGATCCGTGATATAAGCGATATAGTAGAGGGTATCGCCCTTCTTAACTTCGTAATAGCTGCCGCGATAGCTGCCTCTATCGACACTGGTATAGTCGGGTGTCACGCTGGATACCGGCGCCGGCCCTCGCCAAGAGCAACCAGATATAACCACTAGCAGTGAAAGAAAAAGCGCGATTTTCATCTGTTTTTAAACACAGCTCCATCTCTGAGACAGTTTATGCCAGCTCACCTGCCACCAGGGGAACAAACTTAACCGATTCAACCGTCTCGGTGTGAAAAGTGGTGCCTTGGCGAGTGACGCGCATCAATGTTTGCTCATCATCACCAATCGGAATCAAGATCACGCCGCCGTCATTAAGCTGATCGCACAACGCATCGGGCACGTGCGCCGCGGCTGCCGTTACCATGATCGCATCATAGGGGCCCTTCGACGGCCACCCTTGCCAACCATCTCCATGTTTTGTCGAGACATTATAAATATCTAGCTGCTTTAAGCGCCGTTTGGCTAGCATTTGTAGTGGCTTGATCCGCTCGACAGAATAAACATGATCCACCAAGTTAGCGAGGACCGCCGTTTGATAACCGGATCCGGTGCCAATTTCCAAAATGCGACTATCGCGTCGCAAATTGAGCAATGATGTCATCTTAGCCACGATATAAGGTTGTGAAATAGTTTGTCCCCACCCAATGGGTAACGCATTGTTTCCATAAGCTTGGTGGGTCATGGCTTCAGAGACAAATAAATGCCGAGGCACAGCCTGCATGGCGTTTAGCACATGGGTGTCAGTCACACCGTGTTGCTGCAAAAATTGAATAAGTGATTGCGCTTGACTCAACGTCTGCTTCCTTTATCACTGAGTATAAGTCTATTGAAACGGCCGCCGCCTCAATGCGGCTCACCAACGATGGCGTATCTGCCGACTACTCGCTTAACCATTGTGAAAACACGCCCAGGGTATCATGCGCGGTTAAGTCTACCTGCAGTGGTGTTATAGAAACGTATTGCGCCGCAATGGCGTGAAAATCGGTTCCTGGTCCTGCATCTTGGGTTTGACCGGGCGCCCCCACCCAGTATATCGGTTTACCCCGTGGATCGCTTTGCTTTATCACATCTTCGGCGTGATGACGGGCGCCAAGGCGTGTCACCTTCCACCCCTCTAGGCTATCGATTGGCACATCGGGCACATTAATATTAATGAGGCGATGACTGGGCGCGGCATGGCGCTGGTTCTTGGCTAAGAATTGTTTCACGACGTGCGCAGCTGTCTCAAAGTGTTGGTGGCCACATAGTGAGACCGCAATAGCCGGCGCGCCCAGGAAAAAGCCCTCTGTCGCCGCGGCCACTGTCCCCGAGTAAAGCACATCATCACCGAGGTTAGCACCATGGTTAATCCCAGTGATCACAAAATCAGGCTCCCAGGGCACCAATTGCCGTAGCGCCAAATGCACCGAGTCTGTGGGGGTCCCCTGAACCGCATAACGCTGCGGTGCGAGTTCGCGCACGCGCAAGGGGTTTTCTAATGTGAGTGAATTTGACGCGCCTGAGCAGTTGCGATCAGGCGCGGCCACCACCACATCTGCAATGGTCGATAACGCCTCGGTCAAGGTTTGGATCCCTTGGGCGTGATAACCGTCGTCGTTACTAATCAATATTCGCATTGTGCTCTCCTTGTGGGGTCGCGACGACTAACTCTCGCATCACCGCGGTGGCAAATGCGCCCGCGGGTAAAAAGAAACGCACGGTTAAGGTGTCAGCATCGTATGTCCAGGTCATCGCTTGCGGCAGTAAACACAGCACACGACGGTCATGACGCATGCGATTATCACGGATCACGCCTAATAGCTCAGGCTCTTTATCGACCACCGCTTGCTCAAAGTCCTGTGCTTGCCCCTCGGTGGGTAACGCATTGTCGCCCGTTAACGGGCCGGTAATGCCAGGCTGATGACGGCCTTCTTGCTCAACCAAGTGGGTTTGCTGTTGTTCATCGAGACATAGATCGCCACTCAGGGTAGAGGCAAAGACGCCCGCTTCTATCCGTGCAGACACCACCTGATTAAACAGCAGCGACCGGGCTGCTGAGAGATAAAAGCTGCGCTTGCTCTTGTCACGGACTTTTATTTCTCCACGCCCCCAGGCGCGCGCCATCTCGACATTATTGCCATCACGACCAAACCGCTGCGCACCAAAGTAATTGGGCACGCCCTGCTTTGCGATAGCCTCTAGCCGCGGCACTAAAGCCTGTGGCGACGCCAGATCACGAATACAGAGCGTGAACTGATTGCCGGTCAGATCGCCAGGACGCAATTTATGCTGATGGCGGGCTGTCCCTTCAATGCTCACAACGCCTGGGTGGTTTTCGACGAACGCCGCTAAGTCCGGATCCGCTTTGCCTGGCAGGTGAACACTGAACCATTGCTCAGTCACGGCGTGACGATCTTTAAGGCCCGCCCAGCTCACTTGTCGCGAGCTAACCCCACAGGCTTTTGCCAGCTCATTGGCCACGTATTTGGTATTTTCACCACACTTTTTAATCCGCACTAAAAAGTGCTCGCCTTGACCTGATGGGGTGAAGCCTAGGGACTCCGAGACAATAAAATCGTCCGGTGACGCTTTTAAAGTGCCTGGCTGTGTTGGTTGGCCATGTAAGTAAGCCAAGGGCGCGAGTAAGTCTGTCATACGGCCTCTTTGTTTAATAGCACCACCGCCTCACAAGCAATGCCCTCTTTGCGTCCGGTAAAGCCCAAACGCTCAGAGGTGGTGGCTTTGACGTTAACCGCATCTACCGTCACACACAAATCACTGGCGATGGCTTCACGCATGGCGTCGATATGTGGGCCCATTTTCGGCGCTTGGGCGATAATAGTGATATCAGCGTTGCCTAATTGATACCCTTTTCGGCGTACTTTGCTGTATACATCGCGAAGAAGCACACGGCTGTCGGCACCTTTCCATTCGTCACTGGTGTCGGGAAAATGTTGACCGATATCGCCCGCCGCTATCGCGCCCAGCAGGGCATCACACAGTGCATGAAGCGCCACATCACCGTCTGAGTGCGCGACCAAACCTTGCGCATAAGGGACACTGACCCCGCCGATAATGACAGGGCCGTCTCCGCCAAATTTGTGTACATCGAACCCATGTCCAATTCGAATCATGATTTGCCTTCTTGTTGTGAAAGGTAAAACTCGGCCAGCCACTTATCCTCGGGATGAGTGACTTTAATGTTACTGGCACTGGCAGGGACCAATACCGGCTTCCCTCCGAGGGCTTCAACGGCAGACGCCTCATCCGTCACTTGTTCACCGGCTTTCGCGAGGGCGTCTATAAGCAAGTGAGTTAAAAACATTTGCGGGGTCAATGCATGCCAAAGCGCCGCTCGCTCAACCGTATGCGCCACCTGTCCTTGCGCGTCTGCACGCTTCATGGTGTCTCTAACCGGCGCGGCGAGCAAAGCGCCATCGGGGTGAGATTGCGCCTGTTTAATCAAGGCATCGATATCGGCATGCGACACGCAAGGGCGTGCGGCATCATGCACCATCACCCATTGCGTATTGACCACGTCGAGTCCAGCTTGCACCGACGCGGCACGCGTTGCTCCACCCAAGACAACACGCACATTTGGACGCTCACTCAAGCGAGTGTCCGCAAAGTAGCGATCGTCCGCACCAATGGCGATGATCACGTCAGCCACGGCAGGGTGAGAGAGCAAACGCTCAACCGTATGCTCAATCAGCATTTTGCCGGCGAGAGGGAGGTATTGTTTCGGGCAGCTAGCTTGCATCCTGCTGCCGACACCTGCGGCAGGGACCACGGCGCTTATTCCGGGTTGTAAAGCGGTGTTGTGCTGCAAAGGGGGTTGTTCGACCACAAGTTATCTTCTTTGGTTGTACCGCCAGCAACGGCTGTCAGTTACTGGGATTTATCGACTAATCGGAAAAAGGTCTCGTCCGGCTTTATCATGCCCAGCTCATTGCGGGCGCGCTCTTCAATCGCTTCTTGCCCACGCTTCAAATCGGCAATTTCTGCGTACATTTGCTGGTTACGCTTAACGAGTTTTTGGTTGGCTTGTTGCTGTACGGCGACATTGGCTTCAATTTGCCAATAGTCTGTCACGCCATTTTTACCCAGCCACAGTTCATACTGCAGCCACACCAGCGTGAGAAACAGTGCAACCGATAGCAGCCTCATACCTGTACTCCTTCCAATATCGGCTCAGGGTATTCACACCCTGATTGACTAACCGCATAGGCTAGCGGATCCGCTGGCTGGTGTCATGGTTTTCCTAAATGAAAAAAGCCGCCCCGTTAAACGGGACGGCTTTTTGGCAAAAAGTGCTTACGTGCCGATTATTGGCCTTTCACTTCTTTTAGACCATTAAATGGTGCTTTTTCACCCAGCGCGTCTTCAATGCGGATGAGCTGGTTGTACTTAGCCACACGATCAGAACGGCTCATCGAACCGGTTTTGATTTGGCCTGCAGCCGTACCAACCGCCAAGTCAGCGATGGTGGCGTCTTCAGTTTCACCTGAACGGTGAGAGATCACGGCTGTGTAGCCTGCGTCTTTCGCCATCTTGATCGCCGCCAGCGTTTCGGTCAGAGAACCGATTTGGTTGAATTTGATCAAGATAGAGTTCGCGACACCTTTGTCGATACCTTCTTTAAGGATCTTGGTGTTGGTTACAAACAGATCATCACCGACGAGCTGGAGTTTGTCACCCAGCAGTTCAGTTTGGTGCTTAAAGCCGTCCCAGTCAGACTCGTCGAGGCCATCTTCGATAGACACGATTGGGTATTCTTCAGCCAGTTTCGCCAAGTAGTGGTTAAACTCTTCTGAAGAGAAGGTTTTACCTTCACCCTTCATGTTGTAGATGCCTTGCTCTTTGTCATAGAACTCAGACGCCGCACAGTCCATCGCGAGGGTGATGTCTTTACCTAGCTCGTAGCCTGCTTGCTCGACCGCTTCTTTAATCGCGGCCAGTGCAGCGGCGTTTGAATCTAGGTTCGGTGCAAAACCACCTTCGTCACCTACGGCTGTACTTAGGCCTTTGGCTTTCAGTACTTTTGCGAGGTTATGGAATACTTCCGCACCGATGCGCAGTGCTTCTTTCAGGGTTTTCGCACCCACAGGCTGGATCATGAACTCTTGGATATCAACGTTGTTATCCGCGTGCTCACCACCGTTAAGGATGTTCATCATTGGCAGAGGCATTGAGAACTGACCGGCTGTGCCGTTGAGTTCAGCAATGTGCTCAAACAAAGGCATGCCTTTCGCCGCCGCGGCTGCTTTCGCGTTAGCCAGAGACACCGCCAAGATAGCGTTGGCACCGAATTTAGACTTGTTATCGGTACCGTCGAGATCGATCATCACTTGGTCGATATCGGCTTGGGCTTTCGCATCTTTGCCTTGTAGGGCTTCGGCGATTGGACCGTTAACCGCTTCAATCGCTTTTAGAACGCCTTTACCCATGAAACGTGACTTGTCACCATCACGCAGTTCTAGCGCTTCGCGAGAACCCGTTGATGCACCTGAAGGTGCTGCCGCCATACCGACGAAGCCACCTTCTAGATGGACTTCTGCTTCAACGGTTGGGTTACCGCGTGAATCAATGATTTCACGGCCTAGAACTTTAACGATCTTAGACATTGTGATTCCTCTCGTCTGTCATTGTTTTTAAAAATAAAAGCGGCTGCCCATTTTCAGGCGACCGCTCGAATCTCGTTTATAGCTCACCGCGCTGTTTTTTGCCTGCCGCCGCAACGAATCCGGCAAACAGTGGGTGGCCATCACGTGGTGTCGACGTGAACTCTGGGTGGAACTGGCACGCAACAAACCAAGGGTGCTCAGGGTTTTCAATGATTTCCACCAGCTTTTTATCCGCAGACAGGCCTGAGATTGACAGCCCCGCTTTTTCTAGCTGCGGACGCAATAAGTTGTTAACTTCATAACGGTGGCGATGACGCTCGTGAATTTGCGTGTTGCCATAAAGCTGATGGGCTTTAGAGCCTTCGGCAAGGTGGCAAAGTTGAGCACCAAGGCGCATGGTCCCGCCAAGATCAGAGGTTTCACTGCGCTCTTCCACTTTCCCTTCTTCATCGACCCACTCAGTGATCAGTCCCACCACCGGGTATTTGCTCTCTTTGTTAAACTCGGTCGAGTTTGCCCCTTCCATCCCCGCGACATTGCGCGCGTATTCAATCAGAGCGACTTGCATACCAAGGCAGATACCCAAGTAAGGCAGTTTGTTTTCACGGGCATATTTTGCTGCCAGGATTTTACCTTCCACACCTCGGTCACCAAATCCACCGGGTACCAAGATAGCATCCAAATCTTGCAGCATTTCTGAGCCGCGTGTTTCAAGATCTTGCGAGTCTACATACTTGATGTTGACGGTGAGACGGTTTTTCAACCCACCGTGTTTCAAGGCTTCGTTGACGGACTTATACGCATCCGGCAGCTCGATGTATTTGCCCACCATACCAATGGTCACTTCGCCCATAGGATTGGCTTCTTCGTAGCTCACTTGCTCCCACTCTGACAGGTCAGCTTCCGCCGCTTCAATGCCAAAACGATTACAAACCAGATCATCCAGGCCTTGAGAGCGAATAAGTGATGGGATTTTGTAGATAGAATCTACGTCTTTCATGGTGATCACGGCTTTTTCTGCCACATTACAGAACAGCGCAATTTTCGCGCGCTCATTAGCCGGGATCGGACGCTCACTACGGCATACCAGCACATCAGGCTGGATACCAATTGAGAGTAGTTCTTTTACCGAATGCTGAGTTGGCTTGGTTTTCACTTCACCTGCTGCCGCCAGATAAGGCACCAGAGTCAGGTGCATAAACATCGCACGCTCGCGGCCAACGTCCACCGTCAGCTGGCGAATCGCTTCCAAAAATGGCAGCGACTCTATATCACCGACGGTACCGCCGATTTCCACAATCGCAATATCGTGACCTTCACCACCGGCGATGATGCGGTCTTTGATTGAATTGGTGATGTGCGGAATCACCTGAATGGTAGCTCCCAGGTAATCTCCACGGCGCTCTTTGCGCAGTACATCCGCATACACACGACCAGAGGTAAAGTTATTACGCTTGGTCATTTTGGTGCGAATAAAGCGCTCATAGTGACCGAGGTCAAGGTCGGTCTCTGCGCCGTCTTCCGTGACGAATACTTCTCCGTGCTGGGTAGGGCTCATTGTCCCTGGATCCACGTTAATATAAGGGTCGAGTTTCATGATGGTGACATTGAGGCCACGCGCTTCAAGAATGGCTGCTAATGAGGCTGCAGCAATACCCTTACCGAGGGAGGATACAACACCGCCCGTAACAAAAATGTAGTTCGTCGTCATGCTAAACCTGAGAGTTGGATTTAGAGGAAATTAATGAAGTTCTGGACGGGATATTATGATACCAGACCCCACTGACTCCCACAATGTGAAAGCTACCACACACCCTGGTGTTTTTAATTGTCACAAATCAATTATGCCAATTACAGGATATTTACTTATTCGCCTTTTTGACGGCCTGCCACGCCGATTCTAGTTCATCTAGCTGACATTGTTGAATATTTTTTTCATTATCACGTAAGTGCTTTTCAACACCACGAAAGCGAGCTTCAAACTTTTGGTTGGCACGGCGCAACGCGTGCTCGGCATCCGTCCCCAGATGGCGCGCCAAATTCACCACCGCGAATAACAAATCCCCGACTTCTTCATCCACACGCGCCTGATCAACAGAGGCTTGCGCCAGTTCTTGCTCAACCTCTGCAATCTCTTCCTGCACTTTATCTATCACAGGGGCCACCGTCGGCCAATCAAAGCCCACTCGTGCACAACGCTTTTGCAATTTGTGCGCTCTTGTTAAAGCGGGTAGTCCTTGAGTCACCCCATCCAGCACACTTTGCGGTTGCATAGAGGCTGCGCTCTCGGCGCGCTCTTTCGCTTTGATACCTTCCCAATCTGGTGCCATTAAAGGCTTTCCCTGCGCATCTTTGGGACCAAAAACATGAGGATGACGACGGATGAGTTTGTCACAAATGCCACGCACCACATCCTCAAAGTCAAATTGGTTTTTTTCCCGCCCCAATTGACTGTAGAACACAATTTGAAAAAGTAAGTCCCCCAGCTCATCTTTTAGGTCTGACCAGTTTTCACGCTCAATCGCATCCGCGACTTCATAGGCTTCTTCTAGCGTATGCGGCACGATGGTGTCAGCAGTCTGCGCCCTATCCCACTCACAGCCGTTGTCTGGATCACGTAAGGTGGTCATGATGGTCAGTAATTGCTCGATGGCTGCCATGAAAGTGTTCCTTCTAAAAAAACGCCCTGTCGAGACAGGGCGAGAAATAATTAGCGAAGACGTTTAGCCTCAACCACGTCTTTCACTTGTTCAAGCCGGTTAACCACGCGGCTCAGGGTGTCGAGATCGGAGATTTCTAAATCAAAATCCATGATAGACATTTGCTTTTTATAATCCACGCGACTTTGCATGCCCGCTACGCGTGCTTTCTCATTGCTCAACACGGTATTGATATCTTTCACCAACCCGGTGCGCTCATTGGCAGATAAGCGGATCCGCACATGGTATTGGCCAATGTGCCCTTTGCCCCAAACCGTGGCAATAATGCGCTCGGGCGCGTGGTGACTCAGTTCGTTGAGTTGCTCACAATCAGCGCGGTGCACAGAAATGCCTCGCCCTTGAGTAACAAAACCTTTGATCTCATCACCCGGTAGTGGCTGACAACAACGCGCCAAGTGAGTCATGAGGTTATCGACCCCTTCAACCACCACTGCATCACGGTGTGCCTTGCCCGTATTCGGCTTTTGCTCACTTTGTTGTAGTTTTTCTAATAGCTGCTGTTCTTCTTCTTCCAAGCTTGGCTTGTTAATCAGGCCATTGATATGGTTAACCACCTGATTAATGCGCAAATCGCCGCTACCTATCCCAGCGTATAATTCATCTAAGGTATTCACGTTAAAGCGTTTTAGCGCCAAGTTTGCATCTTTACTGGTACCGCCAATTTTTTGCAGCTCGGTATCCAAGATCTCTTTACCCGCGGCAATGTTCTTGTCTTTATCTTGTTTGCGGAACCAGGCATTAATTTTGGCACGTGCCCGGCTGGAATTCACAAAGCCGTGGCT
The DNA here is from genome assembly GCF_003390965.1 of Salinivibrio sp. HTSP. NCBI lineage: Bacteria > Pseudomonadati > Pseudomonadota > Gammaproteobacteria > Vibrionales > Vibrionaceae > Salinivibrio > Salinivibrio sp. HTSP. The sequence goes on along the minus strand of NZ_PXUD01000041.1, from coordinate 69,090 downwards.
GGGATTCAGCCAGTCTCGCGAGGGGTTGGGCTCTTTTTGGGTAATGATCTCTACCTGATCGCCCATTTGAAGGTGATAGGTGAACGGAACAATACGCCCTTCCACTTTGGCACCGATACACCGATGCCCGACCTCGGAGTGAATATGGTAAGCAAAATCCAACGGTGTGGCACCGCTGGGCAAGTCCACCACATCACCGCGAGGAGTAAAGGCATAGACGCGATCGTCAAACACTTGGCTGCGCAATTCATCGAGCATTTCCCCCGAGTCTGACATTTCTTCCTGCCATGCCAACAGTTTACGCAGCCAGGTAATTTTCTCGTCGTACCCACTGCGACCACTGGCCGCCCCTTCTTTGTACTTCCAGTGTGCCGCAACCCCAAGCTCTGCATCATCGTGCATTTGCTTGGTGCGGATTTGAATTTCTACCGGTTTACCTTCCGGCCCTAACACCACGGTATGGATGGATTGATAACCATTCGGTTTCGGATTAGCGACGTAGTCATCAAACTCTTTGGGTAGATGGCGGAATTTGGTGTGCACCGCCCCCAATGCGGCGTAACAGTCTTGTAGCTCTTCAGCGATGATGCGTACCGCACGCACGTCAAACAACTCGTCAAATTGCAGGTTCTTTTTCTGCATTTTGCGCCAAATACTGTAAATGTGTTTAGGGCGGCCATAGACTTGCGCATTAATGTTGGACGCTTCCATCGCCTGCTGCAGATCGTCGACAAAATCAGTGATGTAGTGTTCACGATCAATACGCCTTTCCGCGAGTTGCTTGGCGATTTGTTTGTAGGTTTGCGCATGCTGGTAACGGAATGCGTAGTCTTCCAACTCCCACTTTAACTGGCCAATCCCTAACCGGTTGGCCAAAGGAGCGTAGATGTTCGCACTTTCTTTTGCCGCTTGTTGGCGAACCGATTCCGAGGCATCTTTCACCTCACGCAAGTAACAGATACGCTCCGCCAGTTTTATTACCACGCAGCGAAAATCTTCCACCATCGACAACAGCATACGCCTAACATTGTCGACCTGAGACGAGGTTGCTTCTGTCTCAGTTTGGGTGTTTAAGTGACGGATAGCGGCCGTCTGTTGCACCCCTTCAATCAGGGAAACAATCGACGTCGAATAGGTGTCAGCAAGGGTCTCTAGACTGACGAGCCTGGCTTCCACCACGGGAAAGAACAGGGCAGCCAACAAGGTATCGGCATCCATGCTTAAGGTGACGAGAATTTCGATCATCTCTCGGCCACGCCACAATGGTTGGCTAAGATCTGACTCCTCCTCGCTCAATGCTCGGCAGTATTGGTAAGCATCCACCAGCGCTTGGGTGGTCGATGCGTCTTGCCCTAACCGCTTTACCCAAGTGCTGAGTTCAAACGCTTCGTTTTCATGTAGGTGGGCTTCTCGTACCGCAACCATAACCGTTCCTATCCTTATCTCTCAAACTGACCAGAGAGGCGTATCCGTATCGATCGGCCACAAGGGCCACGCTTATTGATGCCTATTTTTTCTTTACCGGCATAAACAAGGCCATCGACTCCATGTGTCCTGTTTGTGGAAACATATCCAACATACCCAGCTTCACTAACTGATAGCCGTTATCGAGCAGTACACGTGCATCACGTGCCAACGTGGCTGGATTACAAGACACATAAACAATATGTGAAGCATTAGATTGTGCCACAAAGTCTATGACACCAGCAGCCCCTGCGCGTGCCGGATCGAGTAAGATTTTGGTAAAATCCTGTTGCACCCACTCACCCATCAGCTGGTCGCTGTTTAAATCGGCTTGATAAAAAGAGGCGTTATCACACTGGTTGGCCGCTGCGTTATCCGCCGCTTGATTAACCATCGCCTGTACGCCTTCAACGCCAACCACTTGGTTAACATGCTGAGCCATCGGCACACTAAAGTTACCCAAGCCACAAAAAAGATCCAACACGCGATCGTCTTGCTCCAGTGCTAACCACTCGCGTGCCTGCGCCACCATTTGTTGATTGACCCTAGCGTTCACCTGAATAAAGTCACTGGGGGCAAACGCCAATTGGCAACCAGCCACTTGATAGTAGGGGGCAGGCCCCGTCAAACGCTCGGCATCCCTATCACCTTGGTGCAAATACAGTGTGCAATCTTGTGCCTGCGCCCATTCCATTAAGGTATGGTGGTCATCACTGTGTAAAACCTTGGTGGTGCGTAGCGACACCACACGTGTATTATCGGCTTCGATAAGATCCAAATGGCCTAAAATTCGGCGACCACGCAAGCTATCTAAACAGGCGCGTAATCCAGCCAAGATGTGATTTAATGGCTCGCTCAACACCGGGCAATGACTGACATCGATAATGGCGCTGCGCTGACGCGCACGAAAGCCCATTGCCAATGCGCCTTTTTTATCAACTTGTAAGCTGATACGCGCACGGCGGCGATAATGCCACGGCGCATCCTCTATCGGCATTGACAGCGTGATCTCATCACCGGCAAATTTTTGCATTAATTCATTCAGCGCTTGCTGCTTGTGCGCCACCTGCCCTTGATGACTCAAGTGCTGCAGGCTGCAACCGCCACATTGCTGATAGAGCGGGCAACCAGGCTCCACGCGCTGCGCCGCATGGCTATCCAACTTAATAAGCTGACCGCGCGCATATTGGCGCTTTTGCTCGGTCAATTGCACCAAGGCTTGTTCGCCGGGTAAGGTGCCTGGGACAAAGACAGGCTTTTTCTGCCAAAAACCGACACCGTCACCATGATGATCCAGGCGTTTTATCGTCAGTAGTTGATGCTTTTGCTCAACCTTTTTCTTTTTCTCGGGCTTAAAAAAGCGCGCCATGATTTATTCCAGTGTTAAAAGCTTGTCATCAAGCCAGTCAAGAGATCCTGCCAGTGGGAGTTGTGATAGTTCGCTGACTATTTTGTGATTGAATCATGTACACTGGCGGCTAAATGTCGTGATTATTTTCCCATAGTTTATCTAGCATGACCAAATATGGCCTCCGCACCCGTGTCTCCGTTCTGACCATCGCTCCGACCCTCATTGTCGGCTTACTGCTGAGTGCGTTTTTTACCAGCACCCGCTACCAAGACCTCGAGCAACAACTCACTGTCACCGGCTCTGCGATCATTGAGCCGCTGGCGATTGCCAGTGAAGTGGGGTTAAAAAATGATAGTCGTGAAAATGTGCGTCGGTTGATTGGCTTTGCTCACCGCCAACACTCGCAATTTGTGCGCAGTATTGCGGTGTTCGATCGTCGCAATGAGCTGTTTGTCACCTCGAACTATCATCGCGATCTGGCCATGCTTTCGGTTGACAGTGGCCAACCCATCCCCACACAACTGCAGATAAGCCAACAGCAGGATACCTTGATTCTGCGCGCCCCCATTTTGGAGATTGGTCGGTTTACCCCCGGGCTCAATGTTGAGCGCCCGCTGGGCTATATAGCCATGGAGCTGGATTTAAGTTCGGTGCGATTAAAGCAATACCAAGAGATGATCACTGCACTGGTGATGGTTGCTTTAGGCGGGATATTGTCGTGCTTTTTTGCCTATCGCTTAATTGCGGATGTCACCCACCCGATTGGTAACATGGTGACCTTGGTCGATAGAATTCGGCGCGGCCATCTTGATGTCCGGATTGAAGGTGAGCTGCTCGGTGAGTTGGATACCTTGAAAAACGGCATTAATGCGATGGCGATTTCGTTGTCAGAGTACCACTTAGAAATGCAGCAAAGCATTGACCAAGCAACCTGTGATCTGCGCGAAACCCTCGAACAGCTAGAAATTCAAAACGTTGAACTCGATATCGCCAAGAAAAATGCGCAAGAAGCGGCGCGGGTAAAATCCGAATTTTTGGCCAACATGTCTCACGAGCTGCGTACCCCTCTAAACGGGGTGATTGGCTTTACCCGTCAAATGCTCAAAACTGAGCTCAGCAGCAGCCAGCGTGACTACTTGCTCACCATTGAAAAGTCGGCCAACAACCTGCTCACCATCATCAATGACATCCTTGATTTCTCTAAGTTAGAAGCAGGTAAATTGCTGCTGGAAAATATTCCCTTTGATGTTCAGGACATGCTTGATGAAGTGATGCGCCTGCTTGCGCCAATGGCACACGAGAAAGGGTTAGAACTTACCCTACGCACCGATGCGCGCATTCCCACCGGAGCTGTGGGCGATCCACTCCGTATTCAACAAGTACTGATAAACCTGATTGGGAATGCCGCCAAGTTTACTGAACGCGGGAATATTGATGTCAGTGTCGATCTCAAGCAACTTCACGATGAAACTGTCGAATTACAGCTCATGGTGAAAGATACCGGTATTGGCATTTCCGAACGCCAGCAAGCACAGCTTTTCCAAGCCTTTAGGCAGGCGGACGCCAGTATCTCACGCCGCTATGGGGGAACCGGCCTTGGCCTGGTGATCACACAGAAGCTGGTCCAGCAAATGGGCGGCGATATTGGCTTTACCAGTCGTCTACACCAAGGCTCAAGTTTCTGGTTTACCTTGCAGCTCACCCAAACCGATTTGCCAGTGTCACAGCCGCTTGACATTGAACCCTTGGTGGGGCGCGACATCGTGATCGTTGAGCCGAATGCGCGTACCCGCGAGATTTTGCGCAAGCGACTGACGCAAGTGGGGCTGAATGTGGACACCGCATCTGGCACCAATGTGCTGACAGACCGTCATTATCACTTTGCCCTGCTCTGTTTCGACGCGGGAAGCATGCCGGATCTGGATGCGATGCAACAAGCGGTACAGGTCTGCGAGCAGCAAGCACAATCCGTGGTGGTGTGTTTGCCTACCACGGAACTAGAAGCCTCTGAGCATCTCTTAAAAGCCGGGGTAAGCGCTTGTATTGCCAAACCTATTCCACAACGTAAGCTGTTGGAGGCATTAATCGGCTCGCCTGACGCCACGCCGCTTCCTCTGCCCAAACCCAGTGCATCACAAAAAGCGCCTTATACGGTGATGACCGTCGATGATAATCCAGCCAACTTAAAGCTGATCACTGCCTTGCTCGCCGAACGGGTCGAGAAGGTGATCACCGCAGAAGACGGAGTCAAAGCGGTCGCGCTTGCCCACCAGCAAGCGTTTGACATTATTTTGATGGACATCCAGATGCCAGAAATGGACGGTGTCACCGCCAGCCAAGAAATTCGTAAAGCGGGATTCAATCAACAAACACCGATTATTGCCGTCACCGCCCACGCGATGCCCGGAGAGCGTGAGCGACTGCTCGAGGCGGGAATGGATGATTATCTTACCAAGCCGATTGAAGAAGCCATGCTGGAGAGTACCCTCGCACGCTGGCTGCACCTTGATGACGCGGCTTCTCAAGCGCAGAGCGTGCCATCTCCAAGTCCTTCAGCGAGCCAAGACCAAAGTGCACGACACCTAGATTGGCAACGGGCACTGCATCAAGCAGCAGGGAAAACCGACTTGGCCAAAGAAATGCTCGCCATGCTGCTTGCCTCGTTTGAGTCGGTAAACGAGGCGGTTGAGCAAGCATTGGCGGGAGAGTTAGAGACGGATCCGTTATGGCACGCTATTCACAAGCTCCATGGGAGTTGCGCGTATAGCGGTGTCCCGCAGCTAAAAAGCTTATGTCATGAGCTAGAGACTCAATTGAAAGCCGGGGCGGATATTGCCACCATTGAGCCAGAGCTGTTAGAGCTGCAAGATGAAATTGCGCACATTGAACAGTTGGCACCACAATACTTGGATGCCTCACAAAACGACTAAAAGAGGATGGCAGTGGGCCCGGAAAGGCCCACCTCAACACACCCAAAGTCACACCGCGTGAAGTGTCACCTTATAGGCAGTAAGATTATGCGCGCTCTAACACCACATGCGCGATAGCATACGCTTTTTCATCGGATAGCGTCAGCCAGTAATGTGCGATACCACGCGCCTGCGCCAATTCAGCCGCGCGGCCCGAAAAGTGCAATGTCGGCTGGCCCGAAGCCTGATTGGTAATGGTAAAATCGTGAAATGTCACGCCGTCAGCAATACCGGTGCCCAGCGCCTTGGCAGCGGCTTCTTTGGCGGCAAAGCGCTTAGCCAGGAAACGGCCGGGCGCGTGATGGCACGCTAGATTGGCTTGCTCAGGCTCGGTCAAGATCCTGGCGGCAAAACGTGGTTGACGCGCGAGCACTCTCTCAACACGCGCAATCTCAACGATGTCTGTGCCAATCCCTGCTATCGCCATTTATCGACGCGCCGCTTCCATGATCGCTTTCATGTCCGCGACGGCTTTTTGCAAACCATCAAACATGGCACGGCCAATGATGGCGTGACCGATATTCAGTTCATGCATTTCTGGCATCGCCGCAATCGGGGTGACATTATGGTAGGTTAAGCCATGACCGGCATTCACTTTGATCCCCAAATCGACCGCATAACTGGCGGCCGCGGAAATTTTCTTCAGCTCGGCTTGGCGATCATTGTCGGTCGCAGCATCGGCATAATGCCCCGTGTGTAGTTCAATAAACGGCGCTCCACACTGGTGAGCGGCTTCAATTTGCTTACGGTCAGCATCGATAAATAAAGACACTTTAATCCCTGCGTCCGTCAATGTTTGGGTCGCCGCTTTGACTTTATCCAGCTGGCCCGCGACATCGAGGCCACCTTCGGTGGTCAGCTCTTCACGTTTTTCAGGCACCAAACAAACAAATTCTGGCTGGGTCTCCAACGCTATCTCGACCATTTCATCGGTGACCGCCATTTCCAAGTTCATCCGGGTTTGCAAGGTTTCTTTGAGCAAACGAACATCACGATCAGTGATGTGGCGGCGATCTTCACGCAAGTGAACCGTGATCCCGGCCGCGCCTGCACGCTCTGCCAACTCAGCAGCATGAACCGGATCCGGATACGCGGTGCCACGCGCATTGCGCACGGTCGCGATGTGGTCAATGTTCACACCCAAGTAGATTTTATCCATGATTATTTCCTTCTAAACAATTCTCTGCTTTTGAGCGGCTTGGGGCCAAGGTAGGGCTTAAGCGCCATACGCGTAAAACGCTTGGCGGCACGTAGCTGTTCGACCGTCTCAAAGTGACGCATCGCTAATGCACGTAGATCGGCCCCCGTAAATTGTCGGTGTTGGCTTTTCATGATCGATGCCACAAAGCCTTGCTGCTCGCGATATAAGTACGTCATGTTATCGTTAATCGGGTCACCGCTGCCAGCACAATGAAGAAAATCAACCCCATAGCCCAATGCTTCTAACACCGCGAGCTCAAAACAACGCAGGGCTGGCTCGGGATTATTGTAGCGAGCCAGCTGGGTCAGTGCGGTCACATAGTCATGAAATAGCGCGGGATAAGGCGTGTGAGGCTCCAATACACGCATTACCAGCTCGTTGAGGTAGAAGCCGGAATACAGGGCATTGCCTGACAACGGCAGGGCGAGACCTGTGGCTTCGGCACTGCGTAAGGTGCGCAGTTCACCACGTCCGCCCCATTTGAGCAGCAAAGGGGTAAAAGGCTGCAAGGCTCCTCTTATCGCCGAGCGTGGCCGACGTGCTCCTTTGGCAAGCAGAGTAACGCGCCCCTCGTGCTCAGAAAAGATATCCAAAAGCAGACTGGATTCACTGTAAGGGCGTGTATGCAATACAAAGCCGCGTTGAAACCCGTCCACTCAATCCCTCCTCGCATCGCGACTGGAATCCGTCGATCGCTTAGAGATCGTCAATATAGCCGAGGCTACGCAGGGCACGTTCATCGTCGGCCCAACCTGACTTCACTTTAACCCAAAGCTCAAGATACACCTTGCGCTCATACAGCTCTTCCATATCTAAACGCGCTTCACGGCCAATGCGCTTGATCTTCTCACCGCCTTTACCAATGACCATTTTCTTTTGGCCGTTGCGCTCAACCAAGATCAAGCCATTGATATGAAAGCCGTCCGTTTCTGGATTGTAGTCAAAGCGCTCAATTTCGACGGTGACCGAGTAAGGCAGCTCTTCACCGGTAAAGCGCATCAGCTTTTCGCGGATAATTTCGGAGGCCATAAAACGCTGAGAGCGGTCAGTGATATATTCTTCAGGAAAGTAAAACTCACTTTCCGGTAAGGCATCACGTACCTTCTGCTCAACCACATCGATATTGGTGCCGTGTTTCGCCGACACCGGGATCACGTCAACAAACTCCATCTTCTCCGACAAGGTTTGTAGGTGTGGAAAGAGCTCGGTTTTCTCTTTCACATTATCGACTTTATTAACCAATAAGACCGTTGGCAGACCAGAGCGTGCCAACTTGTTGAGCACCATCTCATCGTCTTTGGTCCAATGGGTGCCATCGACCAAAAATAACACCAGTTCAACATCGGTTAACGAGCTATTCGCCGCGCGGTTCATCAAGCGGTTGATCGCGCGCTTTTCTTCGATATGCAGCCCTGGGGTATCCACGTAGACCGCTTGATAATTATCACGGGTATCGACCCCCATGATGCGGTGACGTGTCGTTTGCGGTTTACGCGAAGTGATCGACAGCTTTTGCCCCACTAAGCGGTTTAGTAATGTTGATTTGCCGACGTTCGGCCGGCCTACAATGGCAATAAAGCCACAGCGCTGTGTATCAGTCATTATGTTAACTTCTGTAACGCGAGTTCTGCAGCCGCTTGCTCTGCCTTGCGACGACTGCTGCCTTTTCCAATCACAGAACACTCCAGTCCTGATACTTGGCACTCTACCGTAAACTCTTGGTTGTGTGCCTCACCACGCACTTTCATCACCGTGTAAGACGGCAAGGGTTTGCGTTTACCCTGCAGGTGCTCTTGCAATCGGGTTTTCGGATCCTTTTGACTCGCGCCAGGTTCAATGGTCTCGAGACGGTGTTGATACCAATTTAAAATAATGGCTTGTACCCGGTTGATATCACTGTCCAAAAAGATCGCGCCAATCAAGGCTTCTACGGCGTCAGCGAGAATCGAGTCACGACGAAATCCGCCACTTTTAAGTTCTCCTGGGCCAAGTCGCATCACTTCGCCCAGAGAAAACTCGCGCCCAATCTCTGCCAAGGTGTTCCCCCTGACCAAGGTCGCCCGCATGCGGCTCATGTCGCCTTCGTCCACTTTCGGAAAACGGTGGTAAAGATCCTCGGCAATTACAAAGCTCAAAATCGAGTCGCCTAAAAACTCAAGACGCTCATTATGGGTGCCGTTGGCACTGCGGTGCGTTAACGCCAATTCGAGTAACGCAGCGTTGCTAAATTGGTAGCCGATATCACGCTGCAACTTATCTGTTAGTTTTGTCATCATAGTCCAGAATTAATCAATTCCACCAATACGGTTAAAGCGAATGCCTGTCGGTACCCACGATGGTAGCCAGCTATCACTGGAGCGCTCAAATTCAAAGCTGACCCAAATAGCGACGGCTTTGCCCACGAGATTGCGCTCAGGGACAAAGCCCCAGAAGCGACTATCGGCGCTATTATCGCGGTTATCTCCCATCATAAAGTAGTGTCCTTCTGGCACGACCCAGCGGTTGACGCCAGGGCGTGGCTGGTACGCACTCACGCGGTCACGTTTTTTCGGGTGGACAAGGATCTGGTGAGACTGTTCACCCAGTTGCTCCTGTGCTTGCACCAAGTTAATGCCCGCTTGAACAAACGCGCTTGGCTGGATGTCGTCAATCGGCACCGGCTGGCACTGGGATTCGCCCTTGGGCTGAATACATAGGCGCTTGTCTTCATACACCACGGTATCGCCGGGCAGTCCCACCGCACGCTTAATATAATCAATATTGGGCTGAGGTGGGTATTTGAACACCACGATATCACCACGCTCTGGTTTGCCAGTTTCGACAATTTCAGTGTGGAAGGCAGGATCGCGTAAGCCATAGGCAAACTTTTCCACCAAGATGAAGTCCCCGACCAATAAGGTAGGCATCATCGAACCGGATGGAATTTGGAACGGCTCATAAATAAACGAGCGCAGCACCAGTACCACCGCGATCACTGGAAAAATAGACGCCATATTTTCAACCCAGCTCGGTTGAGGCGCCACTTTAGCGACTTGTTCAGCATCCAGTTCACGCGCTGACACCTTGAGGGTTTCCCCTGCTGTCTGACGACGACGCGGTGCCCAGCGGTATTTATCTAACGCCCAAACAATGCCGGTGACCAAGGTCACCAGCACTAAAATCAAAGAAAACGTATTGGCCATAATGGAGTCCGTCGTTATTTATCTTTGCCCACGTGCAAAATGGCCAAAAAGGCTTCTTGCGGCAGCTCGACATTACCGACCTGCTTCATTCGCTTTTTACCTTCTTTTTGCTTTTGCAGAAGCTTCTTCTTACGACTCACGTCACCACCGTAACACTTCGCGGTCACGTTTTTGCGTAACTGTTTCACCGTCGAACGGGCAATAATATGGTTGCCAATCGACGCTTGGATAGCAATATCAAACTGTTGGCGAGGAATAAACTCTTTCATTTTTTCCACCAACTCGCGACCACGCGGCTGTGCGTGCGCACGGTGAGTGATAATCGCCAGCGCATCGACACGTTCACCGTTAAGGAGGATATCTACCCGCACCATGTCAGAGACTTCATAGCGCTCGAAGTTATAATCTAACGATGCGTAACCGCGCGACGTTGACTTTATCCGGTCAAAGAAATCGAGGACCACTTCAGCCATCGGAATATCATAGGTCAGTGCCACTTGGTTACCGTGATAAACCATATCAACCTGCACACCACGCTTTTCTACGCACAGTGAAATGACGTTACCGACAAACTCACTCGGCACCAATATATTACAACGCGAGATTGGCTCGCCAATCGCCTCAATATCATTGATTGGTGGCAGTTTGGATGGACTGTCAACGTAAATGATCTCGCCATCATTTTGGGTCACCTCGTACACCACAGTCGGGGCGGTGGTGATAAGATCGAGGTTATACTCGCGCTCCAACCGCTCTTGGATGATTTCCATGTGCAGCATGCCAAGGAAGCCACAACGGAAACCAAAGCCCAGTGCCGCCGAACTTTCCGGCTCAAAGAACAAAGAAGCATCATTCAGGCTCAGCTTATCCAAAGCATCACGGAAGCTTTCGTAATCATCCGATGAAATCGGGAAAAGTCCGGCATACACTTGCGGCTTCACTTGCTGGAAACCTTCGATGCGTTTTTCACAGCCGTTTTTAGCATGGGTGATTGTATCGCCCACTGGTGCACCGAGGATATCTTTGATCCCGCAGATCACCCAGCCAACTTCACCAGTTTGCAGGCCATTAAGCTCTTTACGCTTAGGCGTGAAAATACCAATGCTGTCCACGTTCCATTCTTGGCCCGTGCTCATGATTTTCACTTTGTCGCCTTTTTTCAGCGAGCCTTCACGAATACGCACCAAAGACACCACGCCCAGGTATTTATCAAACCAGGAGTCAATAATCAGCGCTTGCGTTGGCGCATCAGGATCCCCTTCTGGAGGCGGGATCTGGCGTACAATGTCTTCAAGGACATCATCAACACCCATGCCGGTTTTCGCCGAGCAGCGAGTCGCTTCAATCGCTTCGATACCGACAATGTCCTCAATTTCTTGCGCCACGCGATCAGGATCGGCGGCTGGCAAGTCAATCTTATTCAGAACAGGTACCACTTCCAGGTCCATATCAATGGCGGTGTAGCAGTTGGCGAGCGTCTGTGCCTCAACCCCTTGTCCTGCATCGACCACCAGCAAAGCACCTTCACACGCCTTGAGCGAGCGTGACACCTCATAAGAGAAGTCAACGTGTCCTGGCGTATCGATGAAGTTGAGCTGATACACATTGCCGTCTTTGGCTTTGTAGTTCAGTGTCACACTTTGTGCTTTGATGGTGATACCGCGTTCACGTTCCAGATCCATTGAATCAAGAACTTGATCTGCCATTTCCCGGTCAGTTAGGCCGCCACATACTTGAATCAGTCGGTCAGAAAGCGTCGACTTACCGTGGTCAATATGGGCGATGATCGAAAAGTTACGAATATGCTTCATGTGTTGGTGTGACTTACTCGTTATCAATAAGAATGGGATCCTAAGATCAAGTGAGCGCGATTCTACCGAAAATAGTGGCTAGTCGCTATCCTGCTGTGTGGTATTTATGACGGACAAGTCTGAGACCGGCTCCCCCATCACGCGTAAAAGCAGAGGTTGTTGCTCATCTTGGGTACCGATACGCGGTGCGAGGTAACGGGCGAGCGCCACACCAACCGCGCCCAGCCCTAGACTTAATGCGATCACCCCGCCTTCCCCGCTGCCGGCAAGTGTGGCGAAGAAGAATTGTCCGAGCAATGCCCCTATTAGCATCATCGCCAGGGGGACCATGTAGACCAATAACGCGGAGCGTAACAAGGTCGCTTCACCCAAGCCGATTTCAACTAAGGTGCCGGCTGGCAAGGGTTTTGGCGCGCGCACTTTGAGGTGTTTAACCTTACCCGGAAGGGCTTTGGACACAATACCAGTGCCACATTGGCTTTGTGACTGGCAGCTACCGCAACTGGTTTGCTGCTGGCAGGCCAATGACAACCAACCATCTTGGTAGCTGGTGACTTCTGCCAATGCTTTGATCATGGTTCGACCTCCTGCTCTGACTGACTCGCGGGCATATCAATAATACGGACAGACTCCGCCACCCGTTTAGCGGTTTCAGGAGGAATATCGCCGACCACCGTAATTTCTGCATTGCCACTGGTCACGCTATGCAGTGTGCGCCGACCTTGGCGAACAATTTGCTTACGCACCGAGACATCATCGGCTTTGGCAAGATACACAGAAAAGCTGAATAGGCCATCACTAAACATCTGACTCTCCACCGCGCGCTTGGTCATCATCAAACGGTGGCGATTGCTGTACACAGGCTCAAATCCTTCGGGTAACGCAGTGACCTGCCAGTCCAAGTCGGAGCGCTGCGTGGTTTGCGGCAAGGTCAGTACCGGTGGCAGAGCCAGCTCAGCCAGCTTTTGCATTGAGGTACTGATTTGTGACGAGACGACCAACGACAACGCACGATATTGCTCAAGCGGATCGCCATCTCGGTCGAGCAAATCCGCTCTAACAGGGAGTTTGCTGTTCTCATCTAACCATAATACGTACGAATAGCGCTCCCCGTCTTTCGGTGTAATTCGAACTACTTGGCAATCCATCCCCGCTTCACGCGCGTGCCCCATAGAAACAAAATCATAATGGTTAGCCAGCACATCGATATCGGCTTGGATAAGCGTTGGCAAAGGCGCAACCATATGATCACTGGCAATGGTGAAAGGATCGTAGCCGGGTTCAAAATAACTGATTTCACCGCCTCGACGGATCACTTCTCGCGGTGGACCACTGAGATACATAAGGTGGCCGTAAGCATCATCCCCAACTTGAGCATGACGAAAGCGAAGGGGTTCGAGGCTATTTTTACCTACCAAGATGTAGGACACTTCATAATCTAGGGTGTCGCTTGCGGTATCCATTTGATGTAACAAAGCCTCGGCAGAGGGTTCGGCCGAGGCTTGCGCAGACATCAAACTGACCAGCGCAAGCGCACCGATCAGAGTTTTTTTCATTGATTATTACTGCTTGTCGACGGTGCCATTGTCTGATGGTTAGACAGCCTATCCTTATTCAAGCGAAGCTGCAATTCATAGTCTTTGAGCATGGCATTGACGCGGCGACGCTGCTCCATCAACTCGGCCTCAGAAGGCGTGGCGCGTAGATCGTCACGGCTCAAACTCACGGGTTCAGCAGCCCCTGCAAAAGGAATGGTTTCGAGTACGGGCGGCTGGGTTTGCGTACTGGCCACCGGCGAACTCGCATCAGACTGATTATAGTGCTGCACGCCCACGATCACGGCCAACGAGACACACGCGGCAACGCTTACCTGCGTCAGTTGCTGCAGCCACCCTGGTAAGTGGCGACGCGCCTTTTCCGGACGCGGCTGTGACTCGTGCATCGGGTGCACATTATTATCAAGGTGATCGCCTTGATAAGCAGGTTCTGCTTCCAGCGCGGACGCTACAGAATCGGCAATGTTCCATTGCAACGAGCTGGGTGCCTCACCACGCATCACATCGCGAATGGTGCTAAAACGCCCCCAAGCCTGTTGCGCGTTATCATCTCGCTCAATCTCGTGGATCACTGACGTATCCACTAATTCGCCATCCAATAACGCTGAAATTTTTTCTCTATCCGTCATTCAAGTCACCGTCATGCAGCCAGTAAAACTCGTTACCGTTTCATCAGTGGCCGGATGCGTTTTTCAACCGCTTCACGCGCTCGGAAAATACGCGACCGCACCGTACCGACTGGACAATCCATTACCTGTGCAATTTCCTCATAGCTGAGCCCATCGAGCTCCCGTAAGGTAATTGCGGTTCTTAAGTCGTCAGGCAGTGTTTCTATGGTCGAAAATACCACCTGTCTTAACTCATCTGACAACATCAAGTTTTCAGGGTTCGATATTTCTTTTAAAGACCCCCCACTTTCGTAATTTTCTGCTTCGTCGGCATCAATATCGCTGCCTGGCGGACGTCGTCCTTGCGCCACCAAATGGTTTTTTGCGGTGTTCACAGCAATGCGATACAGCCAAGTATAAAACGCACTCTCGCCCCGAAATCCCGGCAATGCACGATACGCTTTGATAAACGCCTCTTGCGCAATATCTGGAATATCGCCACTGTGTGTACCGACATAGCGGGCGATAAGGTTACATACCTTATTCTGATATTTGACGACTAACAGATTGAAAGCTTGCTTGTCACCATTCTGTACACGTTCTATTAGAACCTGGTCGGTTAGCTGCTCGCCCATTCGAGCGTTTACTCCTTGGTTGATCTTTCCGCCCGATTATCGAAATTCTAGGCCCGACGTTGTCAGAGCGCGGTTAAACCCGCTTGCGAGCTTTCGCACACGATTCGATAATCCAGCCGGCGAAAAGTTCCTCACCATGTTGGTTTTATTATGCGTTGAATCACATTACTGTGACGGAATGGTCAAAGACGGTCTCTTTGACTGAGGGCATTGTCGCCCGAACCATGCCACGGTTGCAAACTTTCACCCAAGCGGTACGGGATTTGATCTTACCGCGCGCAGCCACGTCAAATTGGTGTAACATTGGGTGCGCAGAAAGAGGATTAGGGATCATGACGACCACAACCCAGGAACATCAATGTGACGTGCTAGTTATCGGCAGTGGTGCCGCTGGCTTGTCACTGGCGCTCCGCTTAGCGCCAACCCACAAGGTGATTGTATTGAGCAAAGGCCCGCTCAGCGAAGGGGCCACGCTTTACGCACAGGGCGGTATTGCCGCGGTGTTTGACGAGCAAGACTCGGTCGAGTCTCATGTCGAAGATACCCAAATCGCGGGCGCAGGTATCTGCGATACCCAGGTCGTGGACTTTATTGCTCGCAATGCTAAAGATTGCGTGCAGTGGTTAATTGATGGCGGTGTTCCGTTCGATCAAGAAGATAGCGACGACGACACCCCTCGGTATCATTTAACCCGTGAAGGCGGCCATAGCCATCGCCGTATCTTGCATACCGCCGATGCCACCGGGATGGCCGTGCAAAACTCTCTGCAAGACAATGTCCGTCAGCACCCAAATATCACCCTGCTCGAACGGCACAATGCGCTGGATATCATCACCCGTAAAAAAGTCGGATTGGGTGGCGCTAACCACGTGCTCGGGGCCTACATCTGGAACCGAAACCAAGAAGTGGTTGAGACCGTGCGCACTAACTATGTGGTGCTCGCCACTGGCGGTGCTTCCAAGGTGTATCAATACACCTCTAACCCCGATGTGTCATCCGGTGATGGCATCGCCATGGCATGGCGGGCAGGTTGTCGCGTCGCCAACTTAGAATTCAACCAGTTTCATCCTACGTGCCTGTACCATCCAGACGCGCGCAACTTTTTGCTCACGGAAGCGTTACGCGGTGAAGGCGCACACTTAAAACGCCCAGATGGCTCACGCTTTATGTCAGACTTCGACGCACGCGGCGAGCTTGCCCCGCGTGATGTGGTGGCCCGAGCGATTGACTACGAGATGAAGCGCCTTGGCGCCGACTGCATGTATCTCGACATCAGCCACAAAGACCCTGACTTTGTGATCAAACACTTCCCCACCATCTACGAAAAGCTCAAACAATACGGCATCGATCTGACCAAAGAGCCGATCCCTATTGTCCCTGCCGCCCACTACACCTGTGGTGGCGTGATGGTGGATAAAAACGGCACCACAGACCTGCCCGGCTTATACGCGATTGGGGAAGTAAGCTACACCGGCTTGCATGGTGCCAACCGTATGGCCTCTAACTCGCTGCTAGAGTGTGTGGTGTATGCGTGGTCAGCGGCTGAACATATTAAAGCGCACTCAGACCATATCGAGCCCCATACCGCACTCCCCCCTTGGGATGAGAGTCAGGTCATTTGTTCTGACGAAGAAGTGGTGATCCAGCACAACTGGCATGAGTTACGTCTTTTTATGTGGGATTACATGGGCATTGTCCGCTCAACCAAACGGTTAGAACGAGCACTACGCCGTATCGAGCTGCTCAAGCAAGAAACACATGAGTACTATGCGAATTTCCGGGTCTCAAACAACCTGTTGGAATTACGTAACCTTTTACAGGTGGCAGAACTCATGGTTCGTTGTGCCATGCAACGCAAAGAAAGCCGAGGCCTTCACTATACCATTGATTACCCTGAGCCTAACGAGCAATCCGGTCCCACCGTGTTAACCCCGGACCAGCCCTGCTAGTGGGTTTCGCGCCGTCTGCTGCTTTAACGATAAAGGCCAGCCTCACGAGGCTGGCCTTTTTACTGGATATCATCGTGGTTATTCGCTTTTAAACTCGCTCACTGCACGCTCAAGGTGCGCCGCTTCTTCGGCCACCTTGTGTGCCGCTTCGCGGTTCTGGTTGGCGCGTTCGGTACTGTTTTGCGCGATATCTTGAATGTTGTGCACGTTTTGGTTGACTTCTTTCGCCACCGAACTTTGCTGCTCGATCGCCGTGGCAATGTGGGTGCTCATATCCATAATGTTTTGCATATCGGCCATGATTTGCGATAGCTCTTGCGAGGCTGCTTCCACTTTACCCACAGATGTTTCCCCATCTTCTCGGCTTTGCTCCATACGCTCAGACACCGACTGGGTTTGCTCTTGCAACGAGGTGATAATGCCAGAAATTTCATCGGTCGACTCACGAGTACGGGTCGCTAGCTGACGCACCTCATCAGCGACCACCGCAAAGCCACGCCCTTGCTCACCGGCGCGCGCCGCTTCAATCGCCGCGTTAAGCGCCAGCAGGTTGGTTTGCTCAGAAATATCTTTAATCACATCTAATACTGAACCGATGGTTTCAGACAGCTTACTTAGTTCAAGCACCTCGTTGCTGGTATTACTAAGCGTGTCTGCCAGTGTCATGATCATTGCCTTGGTGTCGTCGACCACTTTTTGTCCATTTTCGGCCCGACCTAAACTGGTACGCGCATTCTCCGCAGCCTGATCCGTGTTGCCCGCGATATCGCGAATCGTACTTTCCATCTCATTCATCGCGGTCGCCGCATGGGTAGTTTCATCTAACTGGGTAGACAATGCGGACCCGGTGGCTTCAGTGCGCGACTCAACTTGCTCTGCACTGTGGTTAAGCGCTTGTATGGCGCGACTCACGTCGACCACCATAGCCTGGACACTGGCGAGCATCTGATTGACATCTTTAGCCATCAATGAGATCTCATCACGCCCATTTTCATCCGCTCTCAGGGTCAGATCCCGCTGCTTGGTGATGGCAGCCATTTGCTCACTGAACCGGTAAATACGCTGTTGAATGCCACGGTTCATCCATAAAGAAATCACTGTCATGATCAGTGCCAGTATTAATACCGCCGAGCCGGTAAACGTCACAGTTTGGCGCAATGCTTGCTCGATGGCCTGCTCATACTCTTGGCTTAGCACATCAAACATTTCTTCCACTTGGTGGGTTTTACCACGAATTTGTCCGCGCAAACCTTTGTCCGCCGCTAACCCCAATGTCTTTTTCTGGGCAACAATTTGGTCCACTTGCGCCTGATGCGCTTGAAACAACGCCAGTAGGTCACCGCGAAGGTACTCTTCAAGCGCTTGCATTTGGCTTTGATATTCATCGATGTAGTCAAGGTTACTGCTTTGCACAAACAGTTTGGCATCTGCGGCTAACAGGCGAGCGCTACTCTCCAGCACAATGTCATTTTGGGTCGCTGCCACCATTTTCTTGCTCGCGTTTTGCATTTGTCCGCGGATCCCCTGCTCAGGGGTTAACCCCAATGTTTGGTAGCCCTTACCCAGATCACGAAACCCACTAGCATACCCTTTCATCGCGCTTTTCACTTTATCAATGGTCGCGGTCTCTAACCCCAGAGAGGCACTGCGGGCGCGAAAATCACTCAGCAGCTGATTAAACGCATCAACATTATTATCAAAACGGGAGAGGTATTTAGGATCCATGCGCGCGAGAAAGTCTTTCTCATTGCGGCGTAAGTTGAGCAATATCACCTCAAGATCAGAG
Organism: Salinivibrio sp. HTSP; assembly: GCF_003390965.1. Lineage (NCBI taxonomy): Bacteria > Pseudomonadati > Pseudomonadota > Gammaproteobacteria > Vibrionales > Vibrionaceae > Salinivibrio > Salinivibrio sp. HTSP. The sequence goes on along the minus strand of NZ_PXUD01000041.1, from coordinate 50,578 downwards.
ACAGTGGTTAGCTGATTGTGCATTTTTTGCAGCCGTGTTTCCGCCTTCCACGCAATCGCCGCCACCGCGAGGAGTGCCAACACCGACATCAAGGTGAGTGACAAAAGTTTTTGTTTAATATTCATAGCGACCCTACAGCATTATCTGAGCAGAATGGATTTTATCCGTGTCCCTTGAATATCGGTGATAAAGAGAAAAAGTAAAGCCACGCAACCAGTTTGTCACAAATATGTCACATTATATCCCGACCTTGCTGACAGCAGTGCCGATAAATCAGACGAAAATGATAATCTGGAAGGCCATGACGCCAAATATACACGTATTGCGCATCCACACGAGAGGTCAGCACCAGCAGCCATGGGGTCGCATAAACACAGGATAATTTTCGATACTGTCCATTGGGCATCACAGCCCAAGCATCAGAGGAAAAGCGAAAAGGCCCCTCGCTACCGATTAGGTGAGCATGGAAAAAGCGCAAGTCTCGCACCGCCCAAAGGGTTAGCACAGCACGAGCACTTAAAGGAAGGGAAACATGCGCCATGGCCAGCCAAGTCACCATCGTTCCCAGCAAAACCAGGCAGACAGTGACATAACGCGGGCACTGTAGGTGACTATGTACGTAACTTACTGCGGTTATAAGCGACGACCTTATCGACAACAGACTTCATCTTGGGGTCGTCAGGTTTACCATGCCCCATCAACCACGCAAACAAATCCGGATCTGCGCTTTCCAAAAATGCGACAAAATCCTGCTTTTCTTGTTCATTTAGCGTGTCGTAGCAGGCTTCAAAATAAGGCATAACCAACACATCCAGCTCTAACATGCCACGACGACATGCCCAACGAATCCGCGCTTTATCCTCGGTGTTAACCATTGCTTACCTCTATCAATGATGTCAGTGCTTGCATACTATCAATGCCGCCATCAGGCGACTACTTTTGCCGGAAAACAAACGGTGAATCTGAGAGCTCTCTAGCGTTAATCAGCAAGACACCGTAATAGCCCTACAATACAAAGGCTGACAAGCTTTATCCTCCCTATTAGTATACGGGGCAGAGTCTATATTTTCTCAACAGAGAGCGTGAGTGTTATGAGCGAATGGTATCAAACCGTGGCCTTTGAGCCTGCGGATACACACCCCAGTGACCCACAGCCTGAACTGGCGATAGTTGCTCTTGATAACTGGGCAATCACTAAAGTGAGCGGCGACGATACAAAAAGCTACTTACAAGGCCAACTCACTTGCGACATTGCCAGCCTTGCAGAGGATAAATCGACCCTTGCCGCTCATTGCGATCCAAAAGGCAAAGTCTGGTCGGTGCTGCGTTTTTTCCATTACCAAGACGGGCTCGCCATGGTGCAACCGGCCTCGATTGAAGCCACCCAAGTTCAAGAGGTGAAAAAATACGCCATCTTTTCAAAGATTGAGTTTGAAAAAGTCGATGCCGTATTGCTCGGTGTGATTGGCACGCAGGCAGACAAATGGGTGGCCGATCACTTTGGCCCGCAAGGTGACGTTCGCCAAGGGCAAGCGGGCACCGCCGTACATATTGAACCACACCGCTGGTTATTGGTGGTTGACGCGGCCAACGCCACAGCGCTTATCAATCAAGCCTCTGCGACCTTGCTTACCCATGAGTATTGGGATAAGTGGGATATTGATGCCGCATTACCCCGTATTGAGCAGGCCACCAGCGGCGAATTTATCCCGCAATCGTTAAACCTTCAGGCGCTGGATGCGATCAGCTTCACCAAGGGCTGTTACACCGGCCAAGAAACTGTGGCGCGAGCCAAGTATCGAGGCATGAACAAGCGTGCCATGTACAAACTCAGCGGCCAAGCCGAGCACACACCTGCTGCAGGCGATAAAATCGAACGCGCGGTGGGCGACAATTGGCGTTCAGGCGGGACAGTTATTGCTGGCTATCGCGATGTGAATGGTAATGCGAGCGTGTTAGCCGTACTGCCAAATAACCTGGACGACGACACCGCTTTCCGCCTGGCCGAGTCTCCCTCACATGCATGGCACCGTGAGCCACTCCCCTATTCACTCGATGACGACGATTGAGCCGTGCACACGGATCCTCATTGGCAAACACCCGTGACTGCCGCACTCGATAGCGCCGATATTCGCTACCAAATACTGTGGCAATCACGCGCGACCCAATCGATTGAAGACACCGCTGCACAACGGGGGATTGATCCTGCTCAGATGCTTAAAACCATGGTGTTGCGCGATATGGGCGGGCGTTATGCGGTGGCCTGCGTACCAGGCGACCAACAAGTGAGCCCGCCCAAAGTCCGCCAGCTGCTGGGATACCGACGAATGACGCTTGCCAGTGCACAACAAGTGCAAAGTACAACCGGCTACGCGCGTGGCACTGTCGCGCCATTGGGACTGTCACCGGATCTGGCGTTGGTGTTTGATGAGCAGATCTGGCGCTATGAAACGGTCACCATTAGCAGCGGTGATCCTCACGCCGGATTATGGGTGAGAGTGAAAGATCTTCTCGTACTTTGCCAGCCTTTACGCGGCGACATATGCCGCGTTCAAGACGGTTAGATGTAGGAGTCACGCAACGGATGGCGCAAAAATACTGGCGGAAATACGATCTCAACTTGTTGGTGACCTTTGTCACTTTAATGGAAACCCGCAGTGTGACTGGGGCTGCAGAGCGCCTATCTCTGGGTCAATCAGCCATGAGCCACAGCTTGGCGCGTCTGCGTACGATGCTAGACGATCCCCTTTTTGAGCGGCGCGGACACCAAATGGTGCCCACCGCCCGCGCGCTCGATATCGCCCCTAAAATTGAGGCGCTACTCGACACACTCGCCACGGACGTGCTGACTCCGCCCGCTTTTGAACCTGCCCTTTTTGATGGTCAGATCCGCCTTGGACTCACCGACTACGCGGAGCTTATCTTCGCGCCGGCGTTGTTCGATACCCTCAACCAACAACTTCCTTTAGCACAACTTAGCTTACGGCCAGTCGATCGTCGCCACTGTCTGGATGCGATTAAAAATGATGATGTCGACGCGGTGATCGGCGTGATCCCGGAAAACAGCGATATTCTCGACAGCCAGGTATTATATCGCGAACAACACGTGTGTCTGTTTGACCCTCAAAGTACAGGACTGGATGCCCCCATCAGCGTGGCCGATTTTGTCGCCACGCCGCACGCCTTGGTGAGCACTTACGGCCAGCTTTCTAGCCCGATAGATGCGCGTTTAGAAGCGCTAGGCTATCATCGACAAGTGGTGATGGGATCGCAGCGCTTTTTAACCGTAAGGCAGTTGCTAAAAGGGCGACAACTGCTGTGTACCGTGCCAGAGCTTATGGCGCGACTTGATACCTTTAACGATGCTAACCATCTGGCATTTAGCCCACCCCCTATTGATGTCCCAGGTTTTGATATTGGCTTGGCATGGCGACATCAAGCCAGCGGTCACCCCAAAATGCAGTGGCTCATTGACCAGATAACCACCATTGTCGATAAGCGCGTCGCTTCCCTGAAAGCGTTATCTACCCAGCCTCACGCGCAAGAGGAAACCTAATGAACATCGTCTCTCTGTCGATCCTTAACCCTGCTTACGTTGCTCAACGGGTCAGTGAAACGTTCACGCACAGTGAGGGGGCCGACACCGGCGAAGTTATTCATCACTTAATCGATAAGCTGCTCGGTGAAACGCCTCGTGAAGACTGCCATGGCTGGGGGATGCTTGACGGTGAGCAGTTAGTGGGGGCTGTCTTTTTCTCACGATTGACCTACCCACATACGGACAAGATTGCACTGCTCTCTCCGATGGCTATTTACCCTGATTATCAGCGCCAAGGACATGGAAAAGCATTAATCAACGCTGGACTCGAACAGCTACGTACATTGGGTTATCAAGCGGTGGTGACCTATGGCGACCCCGCTTTCTACACTCAGCTTAGGTTTCACCCAGCCGATCATATCGAGGTGGTGCCACCCCATACATTAAGCTACCCACACGGTTGGCTGGCGCAATCGCTGATTGATAGCGACTTACCGGCATTAGGTGCGAAACCGTGCTGCGTCGATGCCTTCAACCAAGCGGATTTATGGTAAGGATAAAGTGATTATTTCTTTAGGCAGTGTCATCACGGCGACATAAACCCACTTCACAATCGGTGCCGTTTTCACACCCCTATAGGGTGACAACCACTCACACCAGTAAGAAGAGGTTATGCGCGTTTTTAATCGCTATTCCCCCAAGCTTGTCGCCAAACATGTCACACGATTATTCTCGGGTCGCGTCTATATTGCAGGAAGAGGCCGATTTGATTTTGATAATGGTTGGTTAAAAGCACCGGATCACGCCACCATCTGTCACTACCGAACCGTGAAGGAAGTTAACGGGTTGATTCGAGATGTGTATCAGGACGGGCTTCGAGAGCCAGAAAAATCGGGCTCATTGCCGACCGCTTACTGACTTCGCCGTACCATACAAATAGGGGCTCGTCAGACGGGCCCCTGTTTATTATTTAGATAAAAAGGACAGGCATAGCATACGAGCTTACCCCTAACCCTTTAGTCTGCGTCTTGATCGCCTAACGTTTCTTCATAGCTTTGCGCATCGAGCAGGCTATCGATTTCAGACTCATCTGTCGCTTGAATCTGGAACAACCAACCATCGCCGTATGGGTCGCTGTTAACCAGTTCAGGGGCGCTATCTAACTCTTCATTGACGGCCACGACTTGACCAGAAATGGGCGCATAGATATCCGACGCCGCCTTGACCGACTCTGCAACCGCACAATCGTCACCCGCATCAAAAGTGTCATCTTCATCAGGCAAATCGATAAACACCATATCCCCCAGTAGGGCCTGGGCGTGATCAGAAATGCCAATGGTAAATAGGCCTTCCCCTTCAGGGCGAACCCATTCGTGTGTAGCGGTAAATTTTAATTCAGATGGGATATCACTCATAATCTTGTTCCTTGTTACACCCAATGACAACTCACACCGTCAATCGGTACATTCAACATCTCTCACAACCTGATCGCATGCCGACTCGGCAATGGTCTTTGTGCTATTTAGCATATTCTCTGTTTTTCGCCAATTTCAGCCATCACGCAATCATCAAAAAGTGGTCGTGCGCGTCGTAGGCTTTGCCAGATCAGGCAGGTCCCCCTCCAACCCTAACGCCCGCGCCATAAACGGCTGCTTGGCGCCGGGCAAATGATTGACCGCACGCATGCCCACGCCACGGACGAGCTTTTTCATCGGATTATCGCCTGCGAACAAGCTGCGGAACCCTTGCATCACCGCAATCATCTGCACCGCTTCCGCTTTACGCCAACGCTCATACTGGCGTAAGCCGGCGTAATGGCCAATATCTTTCCCTTTGTCGGCGAGTGACGTCAGTGTTTGCGCCAAAGCGGCCGCATCGAGCATCCCCAGATTCACCCCTTGCCCAGCCAGAGGATGGATAGTGTGCGCCGCATCACCGACCAGAGCCAGGCGCTGCGCCGCAAAGTGTTGGGCATAACGCATGGTAAGCGGATAGCTAGCCCGCGGTCCCACCACCTCACATAGGCCGAGTTGCACATCAAACGCAGCGGTTAAGGCACGGTTAAAGGACGCTGAGTCCACCGCGACGTAATCCGTCGCTTGTTCTGGGGGAACAGACCAAACAATTGAACATAAATGCGGGTCTGAAAGTGGCAAGAAAGCAAGGGGGCCGTCCGGTGTAAATACTTGTCGTGCAACGCCCTGATGCGGCTCCGCCGTGCGCACCGTCGCCACCACCGCATGATGACCATAGTCACGCTGTACCAAGGGGAAGTCGGCTTGCTCACGCACCCAGGATCGCGCTCCATCAGCCCCCACGACCAGTTTCGCCGTCACACCGCCTCCAGATGCGAGTTGTAACCAGGTTTCGCTCTCTCCTTGCAGCATGGATTGGCATTGCGCTGGCATCAACACAGTCACATTGTCTTGCGTTTGCACTTTATCGAGCAAAGCCAACTGAATCACACGGTTTTCAACAATATGGCCGAGATTTTGCTGGCCAAACGCCTGCGCATCAAAATGGATGTCGGCAAAACTGTCTTTCTCCCACACCCGCATCTGTTGGTAACTGGCCACACGCCGTGAGGCGATGCCCGGCCAGACATCCAGGGTGCGCAGTATGTTTTCACTCGCTCGGCTCAAGGCAGAGACGCGGTTCTCTGGTACGTCGTTTAAGGTCGTTTCCGGCGCTTTACCTTCTATCACCACCACCCGCAAATCCGTGTCGGCTAGAGAGGCGGCAAGTGTGAGCCCCACCATGCCGCCACCGACAATGGCCACATCGGCATTGATCATTTTCATCTCGGTTCTACCCATCCTATGGTGCGTTGCACAAGCGGTTGTTTCATACTCTCTAATGCTGACATTAATCCTAACCCGGCATTACGTGCCCCCGCCAGAAGCGGGCTATCATTGGAAAAGAGGTGAACCAACCCTGATGTCAATGCCACTGTGGCATCTCGGTCTGGTGTTCGTTGTTTGGCGTACGCCATCAATGTTGGCATCGCACCGATATCATCACCACGCGATGCCGCCTCCGTCAGTGTATGAGCCAACGTCATCACATCTCGCAAACCAAGGTTAAAGCCTTGTCCGGCAATCGGGTGTAGGCTTTGTGCCGCATTCCCCACCACGGCCACACGATGACTCACCGGGCGAACCACTTGGTTGAGCGTCAATGGATACGCATGACGCTCTCCAACATGCAGCAACTTGCCTAAACGCCAGCCAAACACCTGCTGCAGGCGATGAAGAAACGCATCATCACTCACTTGCATCAGCCCTTGTGCTTGCTCGGCTGTCATACACCACACCAACGAGCAACGCCCTTGCGACATGGGTAACAGCGCCACGGGGCCGGTTTGGGTAAAGCGTTCAAAGGCGTGGCCTTGATGAGGCAGTGCGGTTGACACATTGGCAATCACTGCCACCTGACCAAAATCGTGTTGCTGACGCGGAATATTAAGCTGCTGGCAACAAGACGAGCGCCCACCGTCAGCCGCAATGAGTAGCGAAGCAGTTAGAGATTGTCCCTGCTTTAATCGCACCGTTACCGCCGCCGGCGTTCGCTCAATCGCCATCACGGCATCCGGGCAAAACACATCGATCGCCTCGCGGTGTTGCAACTTTTGGTGAAGCACCGCTCCGGCATCCGCCAACTCGATAACTTGGCCAAGATAAGGCACGCCCTGCGACTGTGCGTCAATATGGGTTTGTCCGGCGTGACCACGATCAGACACATGAATATGCTGAATCGGCGTGCCAAAGGGGGCGAGTGACTCCCAAAGCCCTAAGCTCGCAAAGGCTGCACAACTGCCTCGTGCTAATGCGATACTGCGTGCATCGTAACCTGGGTGCTCGCGATGATCGGGCACCATCGCCTCGACCACGGCGATACGCAGTGTGCCGCCACTCAATGTGTCTAAGGCCAGTGCGGCAGTCGCCCCGGCCATTGCGCCGCCTGCGATCACTATGTCATAGGCTTTCATCCCACTCTTTCCTCACCCTGAGTCACTGACACCTCAATCTGAACGCGTCATTGAGATTAATGCAATGTTTTAGGCGTATCGTCACTGTCCGGGCGCGCCCCAAGTTCGGCATGTACCACCATGCTGCACACGCGCACATGTTCGACAACCTGCTCAAGCAACTCTGCTTGCTCTTGCATGTCGCCATCTTCATCGACACCCAGCTGCGCCACGTCTTTAAGATCGCCCAACGCTTCTGTCACATCCTTAGATAAGGTGCGACCTTTGGTTCCGATCAATCCCACTCCGGCTAAAAACGCGTTGATCCACTCCACCAGTGCTTCGGCTCGAGCCACGACACCGGATTGTTCGTCGTCAGGGACATAAATATCTAAATCAAGATCACTGCCGGTAAGCTGCGCTTTTAGCTGGTGATAGCTTTGCATGGCAAGTGTCTTAGACTCTGTTGGCCACCCCATCCCTTGATGGGTGTAATCATAAAGCATGGTTAGCCAGCTACCATCTTCCAGCTCTAGCCCGCCACTGAGCATGCCAGCGATTAAACCGTGCATTTCTGCAGGCGTTACCGCCAAACTATCAGCTCTCAGTGTGTCTGCTGTTGTCGCATAAGCGGGTAAACGGGTATCAGTCACAATCTTGCCCCTTGCTGTGCCATCAAAAATAAGAGGCTTAGTTTAGCATTTCACACCACTGGGCTGAATCATTGCGATTAAAAACGATCTCACGCCGATGCAACGGCTACGCGATACATTGCGTGTTGGGTGGCTGGTTGATAAGCACAGTGTAAAGGCATCAACCAGCCAATCACGATGACAAGGATCAACCCACACCGGCGGGAGGCTTTCCTCTTAGCGAGCCAATTCACAGTTCTGTCTAAAAGCTGAAACACTCAGTGAATGATAGGCACGACTGCCGTCATATTATCGCCCTTAAAGGGTTGTTATTGTTAGACCTATGCGTCGTTTGAATACCACTTTTTGATTAAATTCGCGGCACCAGTGGCGGAGATGGTTTTCGATGTAGTGTATTCACCAGAATAATTGCTAGAATAGCGCCATATTATTGTGTACTGGGCCCTCGACAAATCGGGCCGTATGAGGAGCCAGCGTGGGACTATGAGCACACAACCGGTTGAAATTAAAATTCTAGATCGTCTTGTTCGCGTCAATTGTCCACCCGGGCAAGAGCAAGCGCTTAAAGATGCAGCAAGCGAGTTCGATCAACGGTTGCATCGGCTGGCTGAGCGCACTAAAGTAAGCAATACAGAACAGCTAATTGCCATTGCCGCTCTCAATGTTTGCCACGAATTAAATGATGCCAAACAGTCATTAGAGACACTGCAAGATCAGGTAACGCAACGGACCGCCCTGATGACATCACAACTCGATAAAGCAATGGCAGCGCAAGGATCGCAAGAATAACCCAATTCCCTGGGGTGTTTGTCAGCGGATCTACGTCCCTGAGCCGATAAGCAAAACTAAGGGTGCGTTGTTATAAGCTACTGAGCAAGCTCGGCATGCACCGAGAAGCCTACGGTTTATACTACCCACCCGCCTTGAACCAGCGGGTTCAAGGGCCATCGATCCCAACGGCACCCCGGGGTCCTCTTCACCACCCTTTGGCTAGCATCAAGGACAGTTATGCAGCCTAGACAACACATACGACACGCCATCCGTGACGCACGTCGTCAGCTCTCTCCTGAGCAACAAACGTTCGCCGCAGAGGCGGTGACCAAACGATTTATCGCGCTGGCTGATGTTGAACAAGCCACAAACGTTGCCCTGTACCTCTCTTTCGATGGCGAGCTAGATACAACGCCTGTCATTGAGGCGTGCTGGAGGGCGAACAAAAATGTCTACTTGCCCGTCATTCATCCCTTTAGCCGTGGTCACTTACTGTTTCTCCACTACACCCCGACCACCCCAATGCGGATTAATGGTTATGGGATTGCTGAGCCCCAGCTCGATATTCGCACCTTGATACCGAGTAGAAAACTCGACGTGATTGCCACACCTTTGGTGGCGTTTGACGCTAAAGGACAGCGCCTTGGCATGGGAGGGGGCTACTACGACCGTACACTCGGCTTATGCGCACCGGATGCGGTCGCGGTTGGGCTCGCGCATGATTGCCAGCAATGGCCCGCGTTACCGACCGAGCAATGGGATGTGCCTTTGCCACATATTTTGACCCCCAGCCAACATTGGCAGTGGCCAACGCGTATTTCGCGACCTAAACCCTGACGCCATCTATTGGCTTCGCTATAATCACGCCCAATCCCCTAGATTCAGGAGTTAGCATGACCCAAGACGAAAAGAAAAAAGCCACGGGCGAAGCCGCGGTGGAATATGTCAAACCCGGCAGCATCATTGGTGTGGGAACGGGGTCGACCGTGAACTACTTTATTGATGCCCTCGAGCCAATTAAGGAGCAAATCAAAGGCGCGGTGTCTAGCTCAGAAGCCTCGACCGAGCGACTAAAAGCCTTGGGCATTGAGGTACTCGACGCCAATGAAGTGGCGAGTTTAGATATCTATGTTGATGGTGCAGATGAGATCAATGCGCGCAATCATATGATTAAAGGCGGTGGTGCTGCCTTGACGCGTGAGAAAATCGTCGCGGCAATCGCAGACAAGTTTGTTTGTATTATCGACGACACCAAACATGTGGATGTGTTGGGTGAGTTTCCACTTCCCGTTGAAGTGATCCCTATGGCACGCTCTTATGTCGCGCGTGAATTGCTCAAGCTAGGGGGCGACCCGTGTTACCGTCAAGGTGTGATCACGGACAATGGCAACGTGATCCTCGACGTACACAATATGAAAATTCAAGATCCCAAAGGGTTAGAGGACGCCATCAATGCGATTCCTGGTGTGGTGACGGTTGGCCTGTTTGCCAATCGCGGCGCAGACATCGTGTTAACCGGTACCGACACTGGCGTGAAAAAAGTGGCAAACTGAGTGCATAACACAGCAAATCAAATGCTTACGCCCCACGGGTAATAACAAAAAAAGCCAAACGTTTGCGCTCAATGTAATCAATAAGTTAAAAGCACCTTTTTCAAGGTGCTTTTTTTATGGTCTAGAACGGATAATTCTTACCCCACATGGGAATTTTTGTTATCTTGGTCACTGTTCTGATACCGGCACATCGCCTGCCCTGCGGTCTTTTGACGTAAAAGATCACGCTAATGACCAGGTCAATCAACCGCCACTCCTTTTCGCCACTCACGCGAGGGAATAAGGTACGATGCGCCCCGGCACTCAGGCGCAACATTGCTACCATTATTGTTTCTAAGGAAGAGAACAGCCCGCATGTCACACTATTCACTGGACAAGAATAAAATCAAAATCCTATTACTCGAAGGCGTCCATCCTACTGCTGTTGAAGCGTTCAAGCAGGCCGGATATACCAACATCGAGTACCACAAAGGCTCACTCACTGGTGAGGATCTCGAACAAGCTATCCAAGATGCACACTTTGTGGGGCTACGCTCTCGCACCCAATTAACGGAAGCTGTCTTTGCAAAAGCGAAGAAGCTGGTCGCGGTTGGCTGCTTTTGTATCGGCACCAACCAAGTCGATCTTGATGCTGCGGCTAAGCGCGGGATCCCCGTTTTTAACGCGCCTTTCTCCAACACCCGCAGTGTCGCAGAGCTGGTTTTAGGTGAGATCCTGCTGCTCCTACGCGGGATCCCCGAAAAGAATGCTAAAGCACATCGCGGCGAGTGGCAAAAGTCTGCTGACCGCTCTTTTGAAGCGCGCGGTAAGGTACTGGGCATTATTGGCTATGGCCATATCGGTACCCAGCTGAGCATCTTGGCGGAAAACTTAGGGATGCGCGTGTATTACTATGATGTCGACAACAAACTCTCGTTAGGCAACGCGATTCAAGTTAACTCGCTCACAGAGCTGCTTAATCGCAGTGATATTGTCTCGCTCCATGTCCCCGAGACGCCAAGTACGCAGAATATGATTGATGCCGAGGCCTTTGCCCGCATGAAACCAGGGGCAATCTTTATAAATGCCTCACGCGGCACCGTGGTTGATATCGATGCCCTATGCGGGGCGCTAGAAAGCAAGCATTTGGCCGGTGCGGCGATCGATGTTTTCCCGGTTGAGCCAAAAACCAACAAAGACGCATTCAGCTCTCCGCTACAAGCGTTTGATAATGCGCTACTCACACCGCATATCGGTGGCTCAACGCAGGAAGCACAGGAAAATATAGGCTTGGAAGTCGCCAGTAAGTTGGTTAAGTATTCTGACAATGGCTCGACTCTGTCATGCGTCAACTTCCCTGAAGTATCACTGCCAGAGCATCAAGGCCGCTCGCGCTTGCTGCATATACACGCCAACCGTCCCGGGGTGCTGACCAAAATCAATACAACGTTCGCGGACGAAAACGTTAATATCGCGGCCCAGTACTTACAAACATCGTCGCAAATTGGTTATGTGGTGATTGATGTCGAAGACAGTGACCATGCCTACAAAGCACTGAAAAAGCTAAAAGCGATCGAAGGCACCATACGCGCGCGAATCCTGCACTGATTCGTGCCAGAAACGAAAAAAGCCCCGACAGGGGCTTTTTGGATGCTTGCTTGTTATCCCTGGCAACACTTATTGCTCGTCGCGCAGAAAGACCAACTCGTTGCCTTTTGAGTCCGCTTCACTGAAATAATAGCCTGCCACATTAAACGCTTTAATGTCTGCCACTGAACTCGCGCGCTGATCAATCAAATAACGCGCCATCATGCCACGTGCTTTTTTGGCATAGAAGCTGATCACCTTGTATTGACCGTTTTTATAATCTTTAAACACCGGGGTGATGATGTCGCCGTTAAGCACTTTCTTGTTAACCGCTTTAAAGTATTCATTAGAGGCAAGGTTCACCAATAGCTCACTGCCTTGCGCCGCCAAGTCATCATTCAGTGCCTCTGTGATGATATCTCCCCAGAACTGATAGAGGTTATCACCGCGTGGCGTCGACAACTTGGTGCCCATCTCTAAGCGGTAGGGCTGCATCAAGTCGAGCGGCCGCAACAGGCCATACAAGCCGGATAACATACGAAAATGATCTTGTGCCCAATCGAAGTCTTGCTCGGACATTGAATTGGCATCTAGCCCTGTGTACACATCCCCTTTAAAGGCAAGCGCGGCGGGTCGTGCATTATTTGGGGTAAAAGAGGGAGACCATTCAGAAAAACGCACAGCATTAAGACTGGCGATTTTATCACTGACTTTCATCAGCGAGGCAATGTCTGCCGGCGTCAGCTGGCGGCAAACCTCAATCAACGCCTCTGAGTGTTCAGTCAGCTGAGGTTGGGTATAACGGTCTGTCGGCAATGGCGTTTCATAATCCAAGGTTTTTGCAGGAGAAACCACTATCAGCATGTTGCTCGCCCTTTTGTTAAATATCTTTGCTAAGCCTATCATTCCCGCATAAAAAAACCACCGCCCGCCACCGCACATCACGCTTACCGATGGCTAACGTTTGGGGAGCGGCCATGCCTTATCATCAAGCTGACTGTGCAGCTCAGGAAAACGACGACTGTCAAACACAGGCAGTCGCCCCAACGAACGTTGAGTGTGATAATCCTTTGCCAAACGCTTGACGATGCCCGATAACAAAAAAATCGCAATCATGTTTACCAGTGCCATCATCCCCATAGACGCATCCGCGAGGGTCCATACCAGCGGCAGTTCCGCCAGCGCCCCAAACATGACCATGCCTAAAACTAAGGCACGGAAGTACGGCAACGCCGGACGGCAACGCTGATTGATAAATAACAGGTTAGTTTCTGCATACGAATAATTGGCAATAATAGAGGTAAAGGCGAAGAAGAAAATCGCGACGGCCACAAACTGCTCCCCCCAGTCACCCATTTGTGCGCTTAACGCCCGCTGAGTCAACTCAACTCCCGTGATTTCGCCGCCGGGAATGTACTCACCTGATAGCAGAATAATCGCTACAGTAGCGGTGCAGATCACCAAGGTATCGACAAACACGCCGAGCATTTGCACATAGCCTTGCGAAACAGGATGAGGCGGATAAGGCGTCGCCGAAGCGGCGGCATTGGGCGCTGACCCCATGCCAGCTTCATTCGAAAACAAGCCGCGCTTGATGCCTTGAATCATGCCCTGTGCCAAGGTGTAACCCAATGCCCCCGATGCCGCTTCGTGAAGGCCAAATGCGCTCTTTACCACCAGCATGAATACCGCAGGTACCTGCTCAAGATGGGTGACGACCACATACACGGATAACGACAAATACAGGAGTGCCATCACGGGCACAATCACTTCGGCCGTGCGCGCGATTTGGCGTAGCCCGCCATATATGATCAAGCCGCTGACCAGCACCAATCCCGCACCAACATAGGCCGGCGGCCATGAAAATGCCACCTGTGCCGCTTGTGAGATAGAGTTAGCTTGCACCGAATTAAACACCAAGCCAAATGCCAGGATCAGCAATATCGAGAAAAGCACCCCCATCCAACGCATGCCTAACCCATATTCCATGTAATAGGCTGGACCACCGCGAAAATAGCCGTCGGGATCCCGCACTTTATACACTTGTGCCAGCGTGCTCTCGGCAAACGCTGTGGCCATGCCGAGGAATGCCATTAGCCACATCCAAAAAATCGCCCCCGGGCCACCCAATGACAGGGCAACCGCCACCCCAGCCATATTGCCCGTCCCAACACGCGCGGCAAGCCCGGTACACAAGGCTTGGAAAGACGAAATACTGCTCCCCTCACGACGTCGACTATGACGCATAACCGAAAACATATGGGAAAAGTGACGAAACTGAATCCCCCCTAATTTTAAGGTAAAAAAGATCCCGCCACCGATGAGCACATAAATGAGCACCGAGCCCCAAATCAGATCATTAATAAAAGTGAGTAGGCTCAATGGACTGTCCCTCGTCGTGATTCAGTAAGGATAATAGCGATGCGGCGCAATCTTCGCGTGAACCACCGCCTAGGTCAATTCAAACCCATCACGGCTGGGGCAACAGTCACTGATTTTAAAAATCAGTGATTGCAGTCTCATAAAAACTTCATCTGACTGCCACAAATGAGAAATACTTCAATTTTACGTTAGGGGGAGCTGTGGTATTTAGAAACTGACCGCAAGGTGAAAAAGAGGTGACTATGGAAAACATTGCCTTTAACGATCTATTCGAGCAAGACAAGCCACAACGCAACGGACGCGCAAAACCAGTCAAACGTAAATGGAGAGAAATTGAAGCGCTGAAAGACAAACAGCGGCTAAAAAAAGAATTGGAAGAAATCGATATTTTTGGCGATTTCTCTCAACTGGACCTCGATTAACTCACCCTCAATATAGGATTGTTAAAAGGTGCTCATCGAGCACCTTTTTTATCCTCCATCAGCGACTTCGCCTACTCCGTCTCGAGATAAGGCTGCCAATCAATGGGCATTTTTCCCTGCGCTTGCAACAGCGCATTGGTTTGTGAAAAGTGCTGACAACCAAAAAAGCCACGATGCGCTGACAGTGGCGACGGATGAGGCGCGGTGAGTACATGATGGCGCTGACGATCAATCGCTTTGCCTTTTTTCTGGGCGTGCGCGCCCCATAATAAGAACACCACGCCTTGGCATTGTTGGTTTACCGCCTCAATGACACGATCCGTGAAGGTTTCCCATCCCAGTTTGGCGTGGGAGTGTGCCTTCCCTTGCTCCACGGTGAGCACGGTATTAAGCAACAACACACCTTGCTCTGCCCAGCTTTTTAAATACCCGTGAGAAGGTGGCGTAAAGCCTTCAATATCGGTGGCAAGCTCTTTGTAGATATTGACCAATGACGGTGGTGTTTTCACGCCTGGACGCACAGAAAAACACAGCCCGTGAGCTTGGTTCGGCCCGTGATACGGGTCTTGGCCCAGAATCACCACCTTGACGTCGCCCAGCTCAGTATAGCGAAAGGCGTTAAACACATCTTCTTTCGGTGGAAAAACCGTCACGCCATTGGCACGTGTTTGTTCAACATAGGCGAGGGTTTCGCGAAAGTAAGCTTGTTGTTTCTCATCAGCCAGCACTTGCTGCCACGTTTGCGCCTGAGTCATGGTTGCTCCTTTTGATCACATTGGCGCTATTCTAACGAGGCAGCTTGGCAAAATCAGTGTGTAGAACGATCTTTTGTTCGTTCGGTATGAGCGTGGTAATGACGCTGACAGCGGCCTTGTACCGCGCGGTTGGGGGCGGGTAAGCTCGCGCGAGTCATGGTTGGCTTAATCATGGTGCTTTCCTCATCATTATGGATTCATCGTAGACAATGAAATTTTAATGCCAACTTTACAAACGCAATAAAATCATACCATTAGCCAACACCCCGAACAGCATGAGCCGCAAAATGAGCACAAGTGGTGCAAATTTGCCTCTTTTTTGCGCACACACGACGCTTTCTTTTGTAATTTTATTACTACAATTTTCATTAAAGTATTGCGCAAGTGCTAGTCGGGAGGAAGGGCGCGTGCTACAGTAACCGCATTAGATAAACAAAGATTGATATAAGATAAATATCATAATGTTAAGAACACAACAAACTTGATTCAGGTCAATAAATCCCCACTCTAAAAAGGGTATATATAGACACTCAAAATGATGAAATCTTACATCATAAAAAGTCACTATCATAAAAGGGGATAGGCCATGATCACGGGTATTCAAGTAACCTCAGCAGCCAATGATGAACTCGTTAATTCTATTTGGTTGATCGATAAAGACACCGATCAAGCACGCTGTGTCTGTGCCAAACAAGGCTTTGAAGCGGATCAGGAAGTTGCCCTATCTTCTTTGGGTGAATTCGATTACCGCGAAGTAAATATCGAAACACAAGCGGTCAACGAAGGCGGTCAGCACCTTAATGTCAACGTACTCAAGCGTGAGACACTGGAAGATGCGGCTAAGCACCCAGAGAAGTACCCACAGCTAACGATTCGTGTCTCTGGCTATGCGGTACGCTTTAACTCACTGACGCCTGAGCAGCAGCGTGACGTAATCACCCGCACCTTTACCAGCTCCCTATAAGAAGCGGTTCAAGGCAAACCAGAGTGTGTGTCAAATAAAACAGCCCGCAATCGCGGGCTGTTGTTGTATTAATGATCGCGATAACTGGCTAAACCTTAACCATTCACTTCAAGCAAGTAGTCTCGTAGCGTTTGGAAATCAGGCTCTTGCTCGCGTGAAAGCAGCGTCATTTGCGCATGCTTCGCCAGCGGCCCAGGTAGGGGAATATCTTTACCGAGGATCGCGTCAACCGATTCTTTAAATTTGGCCGGGTGGGCGGTGCACAAGAAGATCCCCTCTTCTCCTGGTTCAAGCTGTTCCGCCAGCAATCGGTATGCAATCGCACCATGAGGCTCGCACAAGTAACCGGCCTGAGAGAGCGACTTTAAGCTCTCAGCCGTTTCTTCATCATCAGCACGCCCTGAGGCAAGTTCACTCAGCCTCCACTGCTCACGGCGGAAAAGCTCTTCGATACGTGGCCAGTTGTTGGGCTGACTCACATCCATCGCGTTGGACAAGGTGGCGACCGTTTGCTGCGGTGCCCACTCGCCTGAATCGAGATACCGTGGCACCGTATCATTGGCATTGGTACCCGCAATAAAGCGCTTAATCGGCAGTCCCATCGCTTTAGCAAGCAACCCTGCGGTAAGGTTACCGAAGTTACCACTGGGCACCGATATCACCACCTGATCGCGTTTATGCGCAGGGAGCTGCGCCACCGCCTCGAAGTAGTAACAAATCTGGGCCATTAAGCGGCTAATGTTGATGGAATTCGCTGAATTAAGGCCAATGGCCTGACGCAGCTCGCCATCATCAAAGGCTTGCTTGACCATGCTTTGGCAATCATCAAAAGTGCCATTGATCGCGACCGTATGAATATTGCCGCCAAGTGTACAAAAGAGTTTTTCCTGCAGCGGACTGATTTTGCCTTTCGGGTACAAGATGACCACGTCGATATTATCAATACCGTAGAACGCGTGGGCAACCGCCGCCCCGGTATCCCCAGATGTCGCCGTGAGGATGGTGATCTTTTTACCATCCGATACCGCTGCCAGCGACTGCGCCATAAAACGGCCACCAAAGTCTTTAAAGGCCAATGTCGGACCATGGAAAAGCTCTAGCGCATGAATATGGTCATCCACTTGTTCAAGTGGCGCAGCAAAGCTAAACGCATTGCTAACCAGTTCACTCACTTGGCTTTTTGGCAGCTCATCGCCAATTAATGCAGATAAAATCTTGCTACTGCGCGCCACCAAAGGCATGGCCAGTAATGCCTCGATATCGTCAAAGTAGGGCAAGCTTTCAGGAAAAAATAACCCTTGCCCGCGACCGAGCCCTTGCTGGACAGCTTGCGAGAATGACACTGTTTCACTGTGATCTTTGATGTTGTATAGCTTCATGCCTGACTTCCTATTTCTTTTGCGCCCTGTCCATCAATGCGACATACATGAACAAAGCCATCATTATTTTGTACATAGTGCTCTCGCAACCACTGCGCTAACCGCTCTGCCACCTGTCGATCATCACAAATGCTAAACAGCGTCGGTCCTGACCCCGAGATCCCTGTGGCTAATGCACCACAACTGGCGGCATAGTCGCGAGCGTCCGCAAATCCCGGTAACAGTTTTTGCCGATACGGCTCGGCAATCACGTCGCAAATTAAACTCGCCGCCAATTTAGGCTGTTGTGTGTGGCACGCGTGAATAAAGCCGCCGATATAGCGACCATGAGCGATCACATCTTGCCGACGGTACTGGGCGGGCAAGATGGTACGTGCTTCTGCCGTCGACACCTTGATGCCCGGATAGGCCATCACCCAATACCAGTTTTCAAAGTGCGGCACCGCTTGACTGATCACCCCTTGGCTTTCCAGCATGAGCTGAACGCCACCCAAATAACACGGCGCGACATTATCATAATGTAAGCTACCGGAAATGGACGCTTCCATCTCTCCCATCAGCGCTAACATGCGGCTCTCATCGAGCGCATGGTCATGAAAGCGATTTAACGCATCGAGCGCGGCGACAATCGAGCATGCACTGGAGCCAAGTCCTGATCCAATCGGCATATTCTTTTCAAGCACCATCGCCACCGGCTTCACCGCCAAGTCACGGGTTTTAAGTACCTCGGCATAGGCCAGGTACGCTTGATAAACGATATTATCCTGCTCGTTCGCAGGCAGCTTATCGATAAATCGGCCTTGGCAGCGCAATGAAAACGCCTGGTTTCCACCGTCTGCCACTTCTACCACATCACCCAATAAGCTGCCGTCGATAGGGCTCACCGCTGCCCCCAAAACATCAAACCCGACACTCACGTTACCAATCGATGCGGGTGCATAAACACGGACTGCCATGACTAGACTCCTAACTTCCAACCTAGGGTGCGCATTAAGTCCGCAAACACCCCAGCCGCGGTCACGGCGGTTCCCGCGCCATAGCCTCGCAGCACCAAAGGAATCGGCTGATAATAACGGCTATAGAAGGCCAACGCGTTCTCACCCTCTTTGATTTTATTCATAGGATCATCATCGGATACGGCTTGGATTTTGACAAAGCAACGTCCGTCTTCAATACCACCAATATACCGCAAGACTTTGCCTTCTTTGGCGGCTTCCTCTGACCATTGTTTAAAATAGTCATCGGCTTGCGGCAAACGTGCCATGAAACTTTCTACATCGCCAGATTGATCAAAGCCAGGCGGAAGCGCAGGTTCAACCTCAACATCGTCAAGTTCAAGTTCCATGCCGGCTTCACGTGCCAGAATCAAGAGCTTACGTGCTACGTCCATGCCCGATAGATCGTCACGCGGATCCGGCTCGGTAAAACCGTTTTCACGTGCGACCTGGGTCGCCTCGCTAAAGCTGGCGCCATCATCTAACTTGCCGAAAATGTGGGAAAGCGATCCTGATAAAATCCCAGAAAAGCGTGACAGCTCATCCCCGGCCGCAATCAAGTTTTGTAGATTTTCAATCACCGGTAAACCTGCACCCACCGTGGTCTCATACATAAATTTGCGGTGAGTCGCGCGGGCCGCCTGACGCAACTGGTGATAGTAAGCCATGCTACTGGTATTGGCTTTCTTGTTGGGGGTGATCACGTGAAAGCCTGCACGCAAGAAATCAGCATATTGATCGGCGACCTGCTGATCGGCGGTGCAATCGATCAACACAGGGTTAATGATGTGATTGCGCTGAACCAGCTGGATCATCCCCGCGAGGCTAAACGTCGATAGGTGGTTGGGAAGTTCATCGCGCCAGCTATTCAAATCAATGCCTTGGCTATTCAGCCACATCCCTTTGCTGTTCGCTAAACCACAGACCCGCATCACAATGCCTTGTTGCTGGAGCTTGGCTTGCTGACGACGGATTTGCTCAATCAGCTCACCGCCCACGCCACCGACACCGACGATAAATACATCCAAGTGATGTTGGCTATTAAATAAGTTTTCATGACAGGCTTTAACCGCTTCAGAGACCCGCTCTGAAGGAACAACCGCAGAGATAGCACGCTCCGATGAACCTTGAGCAATCGCAACGATATTGACGTTTACTTCCGCCAACGAGGTGAAAAAGCGAGAGGCAACACCTTTCGAGGTGCGCATACCATCGCCTACCAAGGAGACAATCGACAAGTTATCCATAAACTCGACAGGCTCGAGCAGACCATCTTTCAGTTCAAGCTCAAAATGGTTACTCAGCACCTTATCGGCTTTTTCTTTGTCCCGGCTTTGAATACAAAAACTGATGCTGTATTCAGAAGAGGATTGGGTAATCAACACAATTGATACCCCCGCCGATGACATCGCACCAAACACGCGTGATGCCATCCCTACCATGCCTTTCATACCAGGGCCTGATAGGTTTACCATGCTCAGATCGCTTAACGTAGTGATCCCTTTAATGGCCAGCTTATCCTCACCACTGTCTTCGCCAATTAAGGTGCCTTCGGCTTGCGGGTTGGCGGTATTTTTGATTAAACAAGGGATGTGGAAGCGTGCGATTGGCGCAATGGTTTTGGGATGTAATACTTTGGCGCCAAAGTAAGACAGCTCCATCGCTTCTTGATAGCTCAATGATTTAAGCAAGCGCGCATCCGGTACGAGGCGAGGATCACAGTTGTAGACACCGTCGACATCTGTCCAAATCTCGCAACACTCGGCACGTACACACGCCGCGAGTACCGCCGCCGAGTAGTCAGAGCCATTGCGTCCTAGGGTCACCAGCTCGCCGTTTTCGTTTCCCGCCATAAACCCTGGCATCAGGCCAATGTGCTTAGCTGGAACGGGTGATTGTTTGAAACGTTGCGATGAGGCTTCGATGTCTACTTCAGCACTTAGATGGCTCCCGGAAGCGGCAAAGTATGCCACCGGGTCGATATCAAATACCGCATAGCCACGCGCTTCGAGCAACGCATGCATTGCGGCGACTGATAAACGCTCGCCTTTGCTGACCACGCGCGCATAAGTGCTATCGGGACAAAGGCCCAACAAACTCATGCCATGCACATATTGACGAAGTTGGCCGAGACTACGCGTTAATTTATCGAAAAGTGGCTGGGTATCAAGGTTGGGCTGCCGCTCAGCAAGACCATGGAACAAATCGACGAAAAGCTGCTCGAGCTCTTTAAGCGGCAACTCCGCTTCACCATGTTTGACCGTATTATCGACCACAGAAACGAGAATGTTTGTGACTTTCGCGGGGGCGGATAACACGGCAGATACATCGCTCTGCCCTTGGTTACTGACAATGATATCGGCAGCGCGGCTGAAGCGCTCAGCATCGGCAAGCGACGTGCCACCAAATTTTAAAACTCGCATCCGTTTGGAACCTCTCTCTCTACGATAAAAAAAAGCCCGTACCTGAGAAGGTACGGGCTTTTTTGTAAATTCTGTGCGTATCAGCCCGCACCAACACACGTTGTGCCAGTAATAATAATGGTGGTTGTGGTGGTCTGGGTGCTGATCGTTAGTTGCATGTGTGTTGCGTTTATCATTTGTTTTGTTTGATTCTCTCTAGGTGTATCGAATCATGTTGCTTAGGTCAACAAAAAAGTGATCCTGATTGCTTTTTCAACAAAACTCTGCGAGCTTGAACAAGGGAGCAACCTGATCGCAAGGAGCGCGAATGACCCAAGAAGCGATGGCTCAGTTAGTCGCCAATACCATTCTACAAGGCTCGGATGCTATGTATGGCCGGTTTCTCGATGTCACCTCCGGTGCGCAAGAGCGCTTTGAGCAACAAGACTGGAAAAGTGTTCAACAAGCGCTTAAAACGCGTATCCAGTTCTATGACCATCATGTTGGCCTTGTCAGTCAGCAGCTAGGTGCCATGCTGGGAAAAGAACATGCCACACGCTCCTTTCTAATGGCAGTCAAAGCCGCTTACGTCACCTTGCTTGATGACTACCCGCGATACGATATCGCCGAGAGCTTTTTTAACTCGGTTTATTGCCGGATCTTTGAACACCGCAACATCCGCCGCGATAAGCTATTCGTGCAAAGCTCCCAAGGGGGACGGATCCCTAAATACCCCACTCCCTTGTTAAGGCGCTTTCAATCGCAAGCAGGCATTTACGCCACTTTAGAGCGGATGCTCGACAGCACGCCGTTTACCCTACCTTGGCGGGATAAAAGTGGCGATCTCAAGCGTATCACCCAAATACTGCAAGCACGGTTTGGTCCGCAGCTTACCATGAGCTTTACCCTCGAGATGGTGCGTCAGCCTTTTTTCCGCAACAAAGGCGCTTACCTTATCGGTCGACTCGATATGGCTAACCAACGTCGACCTTTAGTGCTGCCGCTGGCGATTTCCGAGCAAGGGGAGCTGTACATCGACGCCTGTCTTACCGACAGTGATGATGTCAGCATCGTGTTTGGTTTTGCCCGCTCGTATTTCATGGTGTATGCCCCTGTCCCGGCGGCATTGGTAGACTTTCTTAACCAGTTGATGCCCAATAAAACCCCCGCTGAGCTTTACACGGCGATTGGCTGCCAAAAACACGGTAAAACCGAGCTATATCGCGAATTTCTTTACCACCTGGATAACTCAGATGATTTATTTGATATTGCGCCTGGGGTTAAAGGGATGGTGATGTCAGTGTTTACCCTGCCTTCCTATGGGTTCGTGTTTAAAATCATCAAAGACAAATTCGCGCCACAAAAACAAATGACTCATGCCCAAGTCAGGGAAAAATACCGCTTGGTAAAAGAGCACGACAGAGTAGGACGCATGGCCGACACCCAAGAGTATCGCAACTTCATTTTTCCGCGAGACCGTTTTAGCGATGCCTTGATTGACGAACTCCTCGAGGTGGCCCCCTCCTGCGTCAACGTCACCGACAACGAAGTGCGCATTCGTCACCTCTACATGGAACGACGGATGATCCCGTTAAATATCTATCTCGAGCAAGCCGAGCCGGACGCCATCACCCAAGCCGTACAAGAATATGGTGACGCGCTTAAAGAACTGGCCGCCGCTAATATCTTTGCTGGCGATATGCTGTTTAAAAACTTTGGCGTCAGTCGTCACAACCGAGTCATTTTCTATGATTATGATGAAATTTCTTACCTCACAGAGGTGAACTTTCGCCGTATTCCGCCGCCTCGCTACCCAGAAGATGAGCTGGCTGCAGAGCCTTGGTACAGTGTGGGCGACAATGACGTGTTCCCGGAAGAATTTCGCACGTTCTTACTGGTTAATCGCACCGTCGCCGACGAGTTTGACCGACTTCATCCAGAGCTGTTCGAAGCCGGTTATTGGCAGCAACTGCAAAGCCAGGTAAAGGCCGGGCATTTTCATGATGTTCGCCCCTACAGCGAAGAAAACCGATTAGGGCATACGACGCTCTCAGCAAAAATGGCCTAATCGTTGCTTAGTCATCGTGTATTAACGGCACACGGGAGAGTTACCGCCTTTGTGCGCCAATACAATGGCGAATCGTCAATACATTGACATCTTGGTCTATCGACCCTCTTCGTGAGGCGTGAGGCGTGAGGCGTGAGGCAAAATTCGGCAGCAGTCTCTATTTTTTGTCTACACTGATCGCAGCGAATCAGCATCTTCGTAAACTGCGCTACGCCTAAAAAGAACAATGAGGCACAAGATTTGAGTATAAAACAATTAGGACTGTTGACCCTCGTCTTGCAAGCTGTGGCAGCACCTGCGTGGGGCCATCCGTTCACTTGGCAAACGCTGCCGACAGGGATGTCTGATCACTTCTTTATTCAGTCTATCCCATCGGCGACACAAGGCTTTGACAGTTGGACCATTCAATCAGGTTATCGTTACCCACTCAGCAATGTGTCTGTTTATATGGGCACGCAACTGAAAAGCGAAAACGATCAACACACCACGCAACAGGGGTTATTAAGTGGGATTGAATACCGTTTTACCGACAAGCTACGCCTTTCGAGCCAAATTAGCCGTGATAATGACGATACGCTGATCAACCAGTGGGGCGTAAGCAGTCGCTACCAGTTGAGTGAATCGATTGATGTCAATGCCGGGCTCGATGTCGAGTTTCGTCCCGAAACCTCCCCCGAATCGATTTACCAACTCGGGGTTGGATTGCACTTTTAGCTCGCGGCTCAGATTAGCCGGTTAGTGGCTCTGCACACACCACCACGCCATTAGCATCGGCGTATAGGTAATGCCCTGCCATCACTGATACCCCTTCAAGTGCCAACGCCACATCAACCTCACCTTGATCCCGTTTTTGTGTTTTAATTGGGCAGACACCCAAGGCTTTAATGCCAATCGGCAAGGTCGCTAACGTCGCCGCATCGCGAACCGGCCCAGCAATCACCACCCCTGCCCAGCCATTATCTACCGCACTTTGCGCGATAAGATCGCCCAGCAAAGCTCTATCCATCGCACCAGAGCCATCCACCACCAGCACTTGCCCTTCACCGCGGGTTGCCAGCATCGCTTTCACTTTGGAATTATCGTGATGGCAACGTACCGTGCGCACCCGCCCTTCAAAACAGCGCTTGCCACCATAGTCTTGCCACTGCACAGGTAGCCATTGCACCGCTTCTGGGTGGTTATCACATAAGTCCGGCAATTTATCGTCCATGATTCCTTTCTCCTTTTTTCGTCGTGAGGAAAATTTAGCGAGTGGGGGCCGTCAACAAGGATGAAAAACGCACGTTCAGTGATTGCGGTGTAAACGTATCCATCAAAACAGGCAACAACCACAAGCTATCATTCTCTACCCAATAGATAGCATTTTGCTGCCATTGTTGCGCCAATAACATCGCTTCGTGCTTATCTAAAGCAACCGCAAAACCCGGTTCATACCAACTCCCATCTGGCGCACCGCCATTCATTGGCCAATAGCGTATCCCTTGTTGCACCATGGCACTTTCCAGCTGGTCATTACGCGATTGATTCTCTTTCTCAGATAAAGGTTGGCTACGCGGATTAAATGCGGTAAGAATAGCAAATGCGTCGGCATCTGGCGCTTGAGGGGCGTGAAACGCGATCGATTGGTAAGTTTTCCACAATTCTTGCTGGTTATCAGGATCACACATTGTTTACACCTGCTCGTGACTCATACTATGCTTAATGACTAATTATGCGCGAATATTCATAAAGTTAAGTTAAAACGCGTCGCTAACTGACACTTAACATGCTTTTGATTGGGGTCAATAAAGGATGAAAAAAATCATCAACCCTTATCCTAATATATTGTTAGCGTGCTGTTAAATGAATACAATTGGCGATAATTAATGGATATCAGAGTGATTGGCTTGGTGGTCAACGAACGCCGCCACGCCCCGTCTTAAGCTGGAACTCACGGTGCGTTGTCTAGCATCGACGAACACTTCTCTATGGATGGCGTGCCATATGTTAGTTGCGAGGTTCGCGGTAGACACTCCTCGCATTTTTGTAAATTTTTTTCACAGGCTAGGCGGTCTAGACTGTGAAGTGCAACCGGATTCTATTTAGATATTAGGTATCGCCAATGCAAACCCCGCAAATTCTGATTGTAGAAGATGAACAGGTCACACGTAACACGCTGAAAAGTATCTTTGAAGCGGAAGGTTACAATGTGTTTGAAGCCAGCGATGGCGACGAAATGCATCAAGTCCTGTCTAACCACCATGTTCACCTAGTGATCATGGATATTAACTTGCCAGGCAAAAACGGCTTGCTGCTCGCACGTGAGCTGCGTGAACAAGGCGACATGGCGTTGATGTTCCTCACTGGACGTGACAATGAAGTTGATAAGATCCTCGGACTCGAAATCGGTGCCGATGATTACATTACCAAGCCGTTCAATCCACGCGAACTCACCATCCGTGCGCGTAACCTGCTCACGCGTGCCATGAGCAGTGTCAACGACAGCGACGAGAAGCGTAATGTCGATGTGTATATCTTTAACGGCTGGACACTCGATATCAACAGTCGCTCGCTCATTAACCCGGAAGGGGAAACCTTTAAGCTGCCTCGCTCTGAGTTCCGTGCCCTGCTTCACTTCTGTGAAAACCCAGGCAAAATTCAGACGCGTGCCGAGCTGCTGAAGAAAATGACGGGCCGTGAACTAAAACCGCACGATCGTACCGTGGATGTCACGATCCGCCGGATCCGCAAACATTTCGAATCGCACAATGACACACCTGAAATTATTGCGACCATCCATGGTGAAGGTTATCGCTTCTGCGGTGAAATTGAAGAGCAATAACTTGCCTGTTTGAAAACGTGCGGTGAACGCTCCGCAGGATGCAAATAGAGAGCGAAAAGGCGCCTACCCAGCGCCTTTTCTCTTTTTAGACGGGTGAGTCAATCATGGTTACTCTTGCTCATCTAACCAGGCTTTAAGCACATCCAGATCGTGCTGATAACCATCTTTGATTTCATCAATCCAATCAGCAATGTTTTCCCACCAAGCAGGTAATTCGGGGGATTGTGCTTTCTGCGCCACTTTTTGAATATGCTTGAGCCCCACTGATCCCGCGGCACCTTTTATCTTATGCGCCTCAGAAACAATGCCCTCTTGATCTCTTGCCGTCATATTCGAGTCGAGAATGGCGATGTACTCTGGCATGGTTGACTCAAACATTTCAATGCTTTGCTTCACAGGGTTTACCCCTACCAACGCCACGTAACCGGTAAGCATGTCCATATCGAGCAGTCGCTCTGCTTGTTCATTCGCAATAGGACGACTGGGCACAGGATCACTCGCTGTCTCGACATCCGTCATCGTAGTGGATGATAGCGCATGCTGTTCAATCACCTGATTAAGTGCACTCACACTAATGGGTTTACTGATCGCATCGTCCATTCCGTTGGCGAGATAGCTATTTTTATCATTGATAACATTGGCAGTCAGTGCAACTAAAGGGGGCAATTGTACGTACTGCTCACGCCAAGTGCCCGCGATATCAAACCCAGTCATATCGGGCAATTGAATATCGAGCAACGCCAGATCGAACGCGTCTGGCGAGAACACATCTAACGCCGATTGCCCATCACGGGCGACGGTCACCTGATGCCCCAGACTTTCCAGTAAACTGGTGGCAACGGTAACATTGAGTTCAATATCTTCTACCAATAAGATGCGTAGCGTATTCTCCACAGGTGCCAATGCCGGGGTCTCGGCTTCCCCAGGCTCGCTCAGTGGTACACGGAGTGTGACCGTAAAGGTACTCCCCTCGCCTTCTTCACTATCGAGGGTAATATCTCCCCCCATCAAACGTGCTAATTTGCGCGAGACCGCCAAGCCAATCCCTGTACCAACGGCATGCAGGTTTTCTCCCGCCTGTTTGACTTGGTAATACATGGCAAAAATCTTGTCTTGTTCATCCGCGGGGATCCCGATGCCACTGTCTTCGACTTCGAAACATAAGTCGGCATGGTCCCCTGTCACGTCAGCGCTGACTGTCACGATCACACAGCCTTGCTTGGTAAATTTGACCGCGTTACCGACGAGGTTCCATAGGATTTGTCGCAGCCGCGTGGTATCAACCGCCACATAGTCAGGCAACTCAGTGACCCGTTCAAGCTCAAAGCGCAAGCCCTTTTGCTCGGCCATTAACTCGGAAATATTGTCGATTTCGGTGACAAATTCATTGAAGTCCACGCTGGTGGGATGCAGAGACAGGCGCTTGCGATCGGATTTATCTAAATCAATGATATCGTTAAAAATATTTCCCAGCGTGATCGCACTGACATAAATCGTCCGCAGATAATTACGTTGCTTATCATCCAGGTTTGACTCCAGCAACATGCGACTTAGACCAACAATCCCGTTAAGCGGGGTACGTAATTCATGACTAATGGTGGAAATAAACGCGGTTTTTTCTCGGCTCGCTTTTTCCAGTGCATCTTGGTAGCGCTTACGCTCGGTAATTTCTCGCCCAAACCCAAGCAGCCCAAGGTGCCGGCCATCTCGAGCAAAGAAAGGCACTTTACGTAATTCAAAATAGGCTTTACGCCCGTCTTGATATTCAAGCCATTGCTCATAGGTTATCGACACATTGGCATCAAACACTTGCTGATCGGTTTCTACCACTTTTTCAGCAATATCTTCGCGATAAACGTCCCAAGGTGTCAGCCCTTTGAGTGTTTTCTCGTCATAACCGGTTAGCTCTTCCATCGCTCGGTTACAGCCCGAGAACTGGCCATCAGCATTGCGGTAATAAATCAAATCCGGAGACGCATCGATAAAAGAGCGTAGTAACGCGGTTTGCTCTGCTAGCTCAAGCTGTGCTTTTTCACGCTGATAGACTTCGTTTTCTAGATCTTTAATCGCCTGCTGGCGCGCACTTTCTGCTTTCTCTCGTTCTTCAATTTCCGAGTTGAGTTGCTCAATATTTTCGGTCAGTTGGCGGTTGAGGCGCATATCACGCGCGCGCATCTCTTCCAACTTGGAGACCAGTTTTGATAACCGCTGACGAGACTCTTCCAGCTGATCGACCACCACCGACAAAAAGTAGACTGCCCACGGCGTGATCACTAGGCCAAAGAAAACCGAGCGGATGATATCAATATTTTGAACCGTGCCCTCAAGGACTAAGGTGATCCCCACTTGCACCACCACCGCCAGCGCCACAAGCGCTAAAGCCAGTAGCATGCTAAAACGTACAATCCCTAATTTGACCAGTAAGTCGACGTAATATTGGGCAAGGACTTTAAGTTGTTTCATATAGGCTTATTAACCGCCAGGTTCGAAGTGAATAGATTCAGCCACCGAGGCTCGTTGCGTGGTTGATGGGCGTGAATGAGACGCACCTTGCCGCACACTCACACGATTGCGGCCATGTCGTTTGGCTTGATATAACGCGCGATCAGCAAATTGTACCAAGTCACCATAATCTTGTTCCGGCGCTGGGATCATACAGGCCGCCCCCAGGCTCATCGTTAATTGCTGGGTTGATGCCGCATCCAAGTGCTCGATGTTCGCCGCCAATATCGCTTGCCTCGCCCTTTCGGCCACATCCATCGCGCCATTTAGCCCTGTTTGTGGTAAGACAATCGCAAATTCTTCCCCCCCATAGCGGGCAACCATATCCATCGGGCGATGAACGGACGATTTGAGCGCCTTAGCCACTTGCTGTAAGGCCCAGTCACCTTGCTGGTGGCCATAGTGATCGTTGTAAAGCTTAAAATGATCAATATCGCAGAGAATAAACGCAAGCGGTGTCTGCTCTCTGGCGTGTGAGCGCCAGAGTGTGCTTAATTGCTCGTCAAGACTGCGTCGGTTAGCCACTTGCGTGAGACTATCAACAAAGCTGAGATCTTGCAGTGCCATGATGGCATCGGCTAACTGTTGTTGTGTCTCTTTCCGTTCGGTAATGTCTCGTGCCATCAGCAGCACAGCCGGAGCCAAGGTCACCGGATCTTGAATGCGTGATTTGGTCACCTCATACCAAGTTTGCTCGCCCGTACCGGTTAAAATGACATCTTCATAGGTAATGGTTCCACCCGTTTCCAGCACCTGCTTATCGCGCGCTTTGTGCTGATCAAATATCTCCGGATCCACCACATGTTGCGCGGGAGCATTCTCGAGTGCGTCAATGGTGGTGCCAAGCGCATCCGCATACGCTTGATTGCAAGCAAGGTGGTAATAGTCTTGATCAAAAATGCCGATAGGGTCGACACTGGCTTGGAAAATCGCACTGAGCAAGTTACTTCGCTGCTCCAGCACTTGCTCAACCGAGTGACGTCGTTGTGCTTCTTTTTGTAACCGCTCCTGCATCTGATGCCAATTGGTCACATCATGGCTGATACTCAATGTGCCTATCACTTCCTGCTTGTCATTTTTTAGCGTCGTAATATTGGTTTCCAACAAGCAGCTTTCATCGTGAGGTTGTGTCGCCCAGGTACGCACGGTTCGCGGCTCAGAGAGCGGTTCACCGGCTTGCCAAAGCACAGCCTCCTGCTCACGTCCTTGCCAGAAACGATCAAAGGCGGCGTTCGTGCCTACCACATTGCCCTCCACATCCTGAAAACAGACAAGCTCCGCCAAGGAATTAATCACGCTTAAAAGCACACCTTGTTCTTGTTGCTGCAGGTGCCATTGCGTGTTGGGTTCAGAGGCAGAAAGTGAAATGAGCCAGGCACGCTTACCACAACAGCGGATCGGCAAGCCAGATAAGGTCACCTCAACCCGCACCCGATTTGCGCCCGGGGCGCTTACCTTGGCTTCAACATTAGAAAACGGCTGAGGCCAGCGCTGCGCCACAATAAAGGCGCGCACCGCTTGCTGCTGCTTTTCATTGGCGGTTTTAAATCGGTTATGGCTGCCTACCAGTGAAAAAGAGGCCACACAAGAAGCGTTGGCGTACAAGATATCACCATCATCGGCCGCGACAATCGCATGCGGCGTGTCTAACCCAGCCATGTACACCCGCCAATCGGATAACGCCAGTGTCGATCGACGCGCGCGCCACCCGTAACCGAGCAACACGCCTAACACTAGAACCAAGCTAAAACTAAAAAACCCCATGCCACTCCTGTCTGCCTAATGACTGTCCTTGATCGTATTGACGTAACGCCTCACCGGCGACGTATTTTGCCACAATTTTGATAGAACGCGTGATTGTCCTGTTCACAGCTTTGTGAATATCATTTGTTATTTTATTACATCAATCGACAGTGCTTTTTGCTATGAAAGAGAAGGCATATAACGCACCCTTCTTTATTTCTGCTCAAAGCTAGAATATCTACTCGAATTCACCTTTTATTTAATAATTATTTAACAAAATAGCATAATTGCGAATAGATATTATTTGGCATAATTTCGACAAAAAGAAGAATAATATCAGCAATTTACAATCAAGATGGACGTTGATTACTATGCATAAAGAATGCATATAAAAATTTGACCTTTGCAAGGTTTGCCGTTAATTTGGAAGGTCGCTGAATAGCGCTTTGCCCGTGCACTCTCTGTCAATCCATCGATAAAACAGTGAGTTAGGGAGTAAATGACCGACTTTTCTCGTTAAAAAATCACAACATAACGAGCGCAGAGTCACAAAGCGAAGCTGTTCAGAGTGGTCAGGAGGATCACGACAATAAATGCAATCACTGCGCGTAACGCAGTAGCAAGGGAGAATTGCAATGTCGCTGTACAACCCAATGTTGGAAAAAGATAACTGTGGTTTTGGCCTTATCGCCCATCAAGAGGGGGAGCCCAGCCACAAGCTGGTTCGTACTGCCATCGCTGCACTTGACCGCATGACCCACCGAGGTGGCATCAACTCTGACGGCAAGACAGGCGATGGTTGTGGGCTACTGCTGCAAAAGCCCGACCGCTTTTTCCGCCTTATTGCCGAACAAAATCAATGGAAGCTAAGCCGCCTGTATGCGGTCGGCATGATTTTTCTCAGTGCCGATCCGGCAAAAGCCCAACAAGCCAAACAACGCTTCGAGCAAGAAATCAACGCTGAAACACTCTCAGTGGTGGGATGGCGGACCGTACCGACCAACCCAGATGTACTCGGAGACATCGCCAAACAGTCTCAGCCTGTCATTGAACAAGTGTTTGTTAATGGTCCAGCAGGCTGGCGCGCACGCGATTTAGAGCGACGCCTGTATATTGCGCGCCGCCGTGCAGAAAAAGCCCTGGCAGACGATGCAGACTTTTATGTCACCAGCCTATCCACACAAACCATTGTTTACAAAGGGTTGTGTATGCCAGCGGATCTACCACGCTTTTACACCGATCTCGCGGATCTGCGCTTAGAGTCATCCATCTGTTTGTTCCACCAGCGTTTCAGTACCAATACCCAGCCACGCTGGCCGCTCGCCCAACCCTTTAGATACCTTGCCCACAACGGCGAGATCAACACCATTGAGGGGAACCGTCAGTGGGCGCGTACCCGTGCATACAAGTTTAACTCCCCTCTGTTGCCTGACTTACATCAAGCCGCCCCGTTTGTGAATGAATCAGGCTCTGATTCCTCAAGCCTCGACAACATGATGGAAGTTTTTCTCGCCGGCGGGATGGACTTATTCCGGGCGATGCGCTTACTGGTGCCGCCCGCATGGCAAAATCATCCAGACATGGATGATGAGCTGCGTGCGTTTTACGACTTTAACTCCATGCATATGGAGCCTTGGGACGGGCCAGCCGGTATTGTCATGTCAGACGGCCGCTATGCCGCCTGTAACCTTGATCGCAATGGCTTGCGTCCAGCGCGCTATGTGGTCACCAAAGATAAATTTATTACTCTCGCCTCCGAGATTGGGATTTGGGATTACGCGCCTGATGAGGTGTCAGAAAAAGGCCGCGTGGGGCCCGGTGAGCTTTTAGTGATCGACACCCGCGAAGGGAAGATTTGGCACTCGGGTGAAATCGATGATGAGCTAAAAAGCCGTCACCCGTATCGCGAGTGGTTAGATCAACATGTCCGTCGTCTTACCCCATTCGAAAACTTGGATCCTGATACCAGTGAAGGCAGCCGAAACCTTAAAGATGCCCAGCTTAAGACCTATCAAAAGCTGTTTGGGATGTCGAATGAGGAAGTGGACCAGGTCGTCAAAGTGCTGGGCGATATTGGCCAAGAAGCCACTGGCTCCATGGGGGATGATACGCCCATGGCCGTGTTGTCGTCGCGTCCACGCTGTGTCAGCGATTACTTCCGGCAAAAATTTGCCCAGGTGACTAACCCACCGATTGATCCTTTACGTGAAAACCACGTGATGTCTCTGGCCACCTGTATTGGCCGTGAAATGAATGTGTTCTGCGAAACCGATGGCCACGCTGAGCGGGTCGCATTTAAGTCTCCGGTGCTTTTGTTCTCGGATCTGGTGCAACTGCTCGAGCTAGACGATACCTATTATCGCAACACCATTTTAGATATTAATTACGATCCGAGTGAGAAAGATCTTCACCAAGCCATCCTCGATTTATGCGATCAGGCCGAGCGCTGTGTCCGTGATGGGACGGTTTTGGTGGTGCTTTCTGACCGCAGCATCAATAAAGAGACACTTCCGATCCCTGCCGCCATGGCCGTCGGTGCGGTGCAAAAGCGCTTGGTTAACCAAAACCTGCGCTGTGATGCCAATATCATTATCGAAACCGGCAGCGCCCGTGACCCGCATCAGTTTGCGGTGTTGCTCGGGTTTGGTGCCACGGCGGTTTATCCTTACTTAGCCTATGAAACACTGGCGAATTTGGTCGATATTGGTGCCGTCGATAAGCCTTATCGCGATGTGATGGTCAACTTCCGTAATGGCATCAATAAAGGCCTGTACAAGATCATGTCAAAAATGGGGATTTCAACCATTGCCTCTTATCGTTGCTCACAGCTGTTTGAGGCGGTTGGCTTGCACCAGGATGTGATTGAGCTTTGCTTTAAAGGCGTGGCTAGCCGCATTCAAGGGGCCAACTTTGATGATTTCCAACAAGATTTGATCAACCTATCTCGCCGAGCGTGGATCAAGCGCAAACCGCTTGAGCACGGTGGTTTACTCAAGTATGTCCACGATGGCGAATACCACGCGTACAATCCAGACGTGGTCACCAACTTGCAAAGCGCGGTGCGTTCTGGCGAGACCATGGACTACAAGACCTACGCCAACACCGTGAACCAGCGCCCTGTGGCGACCTTGCGCGATTTAATGCAACTGAAAAAAGCCGCCTCACCGCTCGCGCTCGAGCGCGTAGAGCCAGCCACGGAGCTGTTCAAACGATTTGACTCGGCGGCGATGTCTATCGGTGCCTTAAGCCCGGAAGCGCACGAAGCGCTGGCCATTGCCATGAACCGTCTTGGTGGTCACTCTAACTCGGGCGAAGGGGGGGAAGATCCACGTCGTTTCAATAGCGAGCGCAATTCACGCATCAAACAGATTGCATCGGGGCGCTTTGGCGTCACCCCGCACTATCTGACCAATGCGGATGTGCTGCAAATCAAGGTCGCGCAAGGTGCCAAACCGGGTGAAGGCGGACAACTGCCTGGCCATAAGGTGACAGCAGAAATTGCTAAACTGCGTTTCTCCGTCCCCGGCGTGACCTTGATTTCGCCACCGCCGCATCATGATATTTACTCGATTGAGGATTTGGCCCAGCTGATCTTCGATTTAAAACAAGTGAACCCACAAGCACTCGTGTCGGTCAAGCTAGTCTCAGAACCCGGTGTTGGCACCATTGCCACTGGGGTCGCCAAAGCATATGCCGACCTGATTACTATCTCAGGGTATGACGGTGGAACAGGCGCAAGCCCGCTCACCTCGGTGAAATATGCCGGCAGCCCATGGGAATTGGGTCTCGCTGAAACCCAGCAAGCACTGGTTGAAAACGGCTTACGCCACAAGATCCGTTTACAAGTCGATGGGGGGCTAAAAACCGGTTTAGACATCGTCAAAGCGGCTATCTTAGGCGCAGAAAGCTTTGGTTTTGGGACTGCTCCTATGGTGGCACTTGGCTGTAAATACCTTCGTATTTGCCACCTCAATAACTGTGCCACCGGGGTCGCGACCCAGGATGAAACCTTGCGTAGTGAGCACTTCAAAGGCCTCCCCGAGCAAGTGATGAACTTCTTCAAAGGCCTGGGTGAAGAAGTGCGCGAGTTACTGGCCGAACTGGGGGTGGAAAAGCTCACCGATCTGATTGGCCGTACCGATCTCCTGGAAGCAGTCGATGGCTTTACCGCCAAGCAACTGAAGCTAGATTTGAGCCATATTCTCGATGCGCCGACGCCATGGCCTGGTAAGACCTTGTATTGCAGTGAACCGAATACCCCATTTGATAAAGCCGAGCTGAACCAAGCACTACTTGGTGAACTGGGTGAAGCCATTGCCGCTAACCACAGTGCCAGCATCTACAAATCGGTTCGTAATACCGACCGTTCAGTCGGTGCCAGCTTGTCTGGCGCAATTGCCAAACGTTACGGCAATACCGGGATGGCTGCCAACCCACTGGATGTGCAGCTGCAAGGGACCGCCGGCCAGTCTCTCGGGGTATGGAATGCCGCGGGGGTGAACATCACCCTTATCGGGGATGCCAACGACTACGTCGGAAAAGGCATGAGCGGCGGACAAATAGTGATCCGCCCCCCTGTCGGCTCAGCATTTGCCAGCCACGAGTCCACCATCATGGGTAACACCTGCTTATACGGTGCGACGGGGGGTAAATTGTTTGCAGCGGGTAAAGCCGGTGAGCGCTTTGCGGTGCGTAACTCTGGCGTCCATGCCATCGTGGAAGGCGCGGGCGACAATGCGTGTGAATACATGACGGGGGGTGTAGTAGCCATTCTCGGTCGCACTGGGGTCAACTTTGGCGCCGGGATGACCGGTGGTTTTGCCTATGTACTGGATGAGCAGGGCGACTTCCATGCCCATATCAATCCTGAATTAGTCGAGGCATTGTCACTTGAGAC
This sequence comes from Salinivibrio sp. HTSP, assembly GCF_003390965.1. Taxonomy (NCBI): domain Bacteria; kingdom Pseudomonadati; phylum Pseudomonadota; class Gammaproteobacteria; order Vibrionales; family Vibrionaceae; genus Salinivibrio; species Salinivibrio sp. HTSP. The sequence goes on along the minus strand of NZ_PXUD01000041.1, from coordinate 15,200 downwards.
ACTCACTATCCATCAAGAGCATTTACGTGGATTGATTGCGCAACATCTTGAGCTGACCGGCTCGGATCGTGCACAACAGCTGCTGGATGCGTTCGATCATTGGGTTCACCGCTTCTACTTGGTTAAACCCAAGGCGGCAGATGTGAACACGCTGTTAGGCCATCAAAGTCGCAGCGCGACCGAGTTGCGCGTTCAGGCGCAGTAAAAGGAGGGACCCATGAGCCAGAACATCTATCAGTTTATTGATGTACAACGCATTGACCCGCGTAAGAAAGCGATTGAAACGCGCAAAATTGAGTTCGTCGAAATCTACGAACCCTTCACCGAAAAGGAAGTATCAGCACAAGCCGATCGCTGCCTTGATTGCGGTAACCCGTATTGCGAATGGAAGTGTCCGGTACACAACTATATCCCTCAATGGCTGGAACTTGCCAACCAAGGGCGGATAATTGAAGCGGTAGAGTTATCACACCAAACCAATAGCTTGCCCGAGGTATGTGGCCGTGTCTGTCCACAAGACCGTTTGTGCGAGGGTGACTGCACCCTCAACGACGACTTTGGCGCCGTCACCATCGGCAATGTCGAAAAGTACATCACGGACAAAGCCTTTGAAATGGGCTGGAAGCCTGACATGTCACACGTCGAGTGGACAGACAAAAAGGTCGCCGTGATTGGTGCCGGCCCAGCGGGGCTCGCCTGCGCCGATGTGCTGGTCCGCAACGGGGTCAAACCCGTGGTCTTTGACCGCTACCCAGAAATTGGAGGCTTGCTCACTTTTGGCATTCCATCGTTTAAGCTCGAAAAAGATGTGATGCGACATCGCCAGCGCGTCTTTACCGAGATGGGCGTTGAGTTTCGCCTTAACACCGAAGTGGGCAAAGATATTGACATGCAAACCTTGGTTAACGACTACGATGCCGTTTTCTTAGGGGTAGGTACCTACAAGTACATGCGTGCAGGGCTGGCTAATGAAGATGCACCTGGCGTCTTTGATGCGCTGCCCTTCTTAGTCTCCAATACTTACAAGGTGATGGCACTGGATAACGCCCCACCGTTCATCGATATGGCCGGTAAACGTGTGGTGGTACTCGGCGGCGGGGATACAGCGATGGACTGTGTTCGTACCTCGATTCGCCAACAAGCCGCCAGTGTCACCTGTGCCTACCGTCGGGATGAGGAAAACATGCCTGGCTCGCGCCGTGAAGTGAAAAATGCCCGCGAAGAAGGGGTGAACTTTATGTTCAACCTGCAACCGCTGGGGATTGAAGTTGACGGTAACGGCAATGTGAGTGGGGTTACTGTGGTAAAAACTCAGCTCGGAGCGCCTGATGCCGCGGGTCGCCGCCGCCCAGAGCCGATTGAAGGCAGTGAGCATGTGCTGGATGCGGATGCGGTGATCATGGCCTTTGGTTTCCAGCCGCACGCAATGGAATGGCTAGAACCCTACGACGTCGCTCTTGATGAGCGCGGGCGAATCCAAGCGCCCGCCAAAGGGGATATCTTGTACCAAACCACGAACCCCAAAATTTTTGCCGGGGGCGATGCGGTGCGCGGCTCCGATTTGGTGGTGACGGCCATTGATGAAGGTCGCAAAGCCGCGGACGGCATCATGGACTACTTAGAAGTATAACGCGGGCGACATCCCGTTTGATATCCTTCACGTAGACATCGATGTTATCGATCCAGAAGTGCCTCAAAGGAGGCACTTTTTTATTGCCTCATGTACACTAACGGCATTTACACCAACAGGGTTATCAGCATGAAAATCGGTATTATTGGCGCCATGGAGCAAGAAGTCACTCTACTGCGCGACAAGCTGGAAAATAGCGCCACTCATCAAGAAGGCGGCTGCACCTTTTATACGGGCACTTTGCAAGGCCATGATATCGTGTTACTTCAGTCTGGCATCGGTAAAGTTGCCGCTGCCGTTGGTACCAGTTTGCTGCTATCACAATTCAAGCCCGATTGGGTGATCAACACAGGGTCGGCCGGTGCGTTTGAGCCTTCGCTCAATCTGGGTGATGTGGTGGTGTCTTCAAAAGTCTGTTATCACGATGCAGATGCCACTGCATTCGGCTATCAAATGGGACAAGTGCCGCAGCAACCAGCAGTCTTCGAGTCCGATGAAGCGTTAATGCAACTCGCGGAAAAAGCCGTGGACAGCCAAACACATGTGGTGCGCGGCTTGATCTGTACCGCCGATACCTTTGTCCACACCGAGGCCCACCGCCAACATATCCATACCCACTTCCCAGATGCGGTGGCCGCCGAAATGGAAGCGGCAGCGATCGCGCAAGTGTGTGCCCAGTTTGCCACGCCTTTTGTGGTGGTGCGTGCCATCTCGGATGTGGTCGCCGAAAAAGAGTCACCCATGACCTTTGAAGAGTTTCTGCCATTAGCGGCCAAAAGCTCATCGGCCATGGTGGAAAACATGGTCACAATGATCGACGCCTAATCGCACGCCCCCATGGATGATTTGCTCAATCCGCAACAATGGATGATCTACGCCGCCGACCAAGGACGCTTATGGGCACTGTGGTTGGCGGTATTCGTGCACTGGCTACTCCCATTGCCCGGTCAATACTCCCCGTTTCAATACTGGCGGCAGTATGCCGACTTGCTCGCGAGCCAAGTCAATAAAGACACAGACCCTAAGCGCCAGCGTAAGCTTGCCGGTGCGCTCGCCTTAACCTTGATGGGTGGCACCCTCGCGATTTTTTTAATCGCCACCCGCGAGCTGGTGTGGTCGCGTCCCCTGTTCGATGCCATATTGCTCTGGCTCGCACTTGATTGGCGACCGATCGATAAGTTTGGCCATGCCATCGCCCATGCAATAGACCAACATGACAAAGGTGCAGCGCGCGCGTTGCTCGCCACCCGCGTCAACCGTGAAACCGAGTCTCTGTCATTGATTGGAATAGGGAAAGCGGCAGCGGAAACACTGCTTCTCGGCACCGCGCGACACTGTGTTTGCGTGATATTTTATTATCTGCTGGCAGGCGGCGTAGGTGCCTTGCTGTACACCAGCTTAGTACACCTTCACCGCGTTTGGACCCCAAGCCGCTTAAGCTTCTACCCATTTGGCTTGGCCAGTGCCCGCTTATTGAACCTGTTGGATATAGTGCCTATGGGGCTATTTGCGATGATCGTGGCAATGAGCCGTCAACCTTGGTCACACCTGAAAACCGGCTGGCAGCAGGGCAGACGCTGGCGAACGCTTGGATCAGGTTGGCTACTCGCCTGCGCGGGCAGTCGCTTCCAGCTCTCTCTAGGCGGCCCAGCAGTCTATCAAGGCACCAAGACCTTGAGAACCAAAATTGGCTATGGGGTCACCCCTGCTTGTTATCACCTTTTATTGCTGCGCTTGAAGTTAACCCACAGTGTTTTAATCTGGCTCGGGTTATGCTCTTTGGTTTTAATCGTTTAAGGACACTGATTGATGCCGCGTTTTCGTGCCCTTTTTCGCTTGCAAGCTTGGTGGCTTGTCTTGGCGTTAATATGGATGCCTTTTGCACACGCCACCCCGCTGCGAGTGATTAGCCTCGCTCCCCATGCCACCGAGCTAGCTTATGCCGCTGGGCTGGGCCCTAATATGGTCGCCGCCAGTGCTTACAGTGATTATCCGCAGCCAGCGCAATCGCTTGAACGCGTGGCCAACTATCGGGGCGTCAAACTCGAGCGCATTATCGCCCTGCAACCCGATCTTATTTTAGCTTGGCGCGGCGGGAACCCACCCAAACCTCTGGAAGCACTGGCGGAATTAGGCTTTACCATCCGTTACCTCAACCCCAACACGCTCAGTGATATTAGTCAGTTTATTCGCGAGCTTGGCGATTATAGCGAGAGCCCAGACATTGCCACGCGCAATGCCAGCGCCTTTGATCAAAAACTGGCGCAATTAAACGCCCAATACCGCGATGCAGAGCCCGTTCCCTACTTTTATTTACTCAGTGACACGCCACTGATGACCGCCAGTAACCGCGCTTGGCCGAGTCAGTTATTTCGCTTGTGTGGCGGGAAAAATATCTTCGCCGATAGCGCCGCCGCCTATCCACAAGTAAACATGGAGCAAGTCATCACACGTACCCCCAAGGTGCTTTTCCACACGGGCGAGCAGCCACCAGACAGTTGGGATTCGATGGCCGACTTGCTGCCTAATACGACGCACCAGTTTACTTGGCCACTTAACCCGGATTGGCTCACTCGCGCGACCCCTCGCGCATTAAACGCGGCCGAGCAAATTTGTACCGCCCTCGATAAAGTCCGTCAGGCGCAATAGGATTTAGCATGACTCAGACCATGATTTTGTATTTATTCGACTTATTCGGTACGGCCGTGTTCGCGATTTCCGGTGTGCTGGTGGCGGGTCGTTTACGTATGGATCCCTTTGGTGTAGTGGTTCTCGCCTGTGCCACCGCTATAGGCGGCGGGACAGTCCGAGATATGGCAATCGGTGCCACACCGGCATTTTGGATTACCGACACCACCTATATTTGGGTGATATTGGCCACCTGTGTCGCCACTATGCTACTTATTCGTCACCCTCGCCGTCTTCCCTGGTACGTGTTGCCTTGCGCCGATGCCGTTGGGCTGGCGGTCTTTGTGGGTATCGGCGTCGACAAAGCCCTCAGTTATGGCGCATCTCCTTTGGTGGCGGTGATCATGGGCGTGATTACCGCCTGTGGCGGCGGCATTATTCGTGATGTGCTCGCGCGCGAAGTGCCTATGGTGCTGAGAACAGAAGTCTACGCCACCGCCTGTATTGCCGGTGGTATCGTTCACACCCTCGCCGTTCAAGTCAGCCCAGGCACTGTCACGGCCTCTATTGTCGGTATGGTCACCACACTATTGATTCGCTTAGCGGCGATCCGCTGGCATTTATCGTTACCGCCGTTCGCACTAGACAGATAACGATAGCAATTATTGTTAAGGTGTAGCGAGATATAGCAGATAGTGGTTGAAGTATGGGCAACACAACCTAAGGTCATGGGTAACAGCCTCAACAAAGGAGCCACAATGATCAGCATTGCCATCATTTATCACTCTGTCAGCGATCATACTCATGCGCTAGCCACTACCATTGCCGAGGGCGTTCATGCCGGCGATGCAGAACCTGTGGTTTACCGCATTGATCCTGAGATGATAGAAAACGGACGCTTTGTCGATGACAAGGTGTTTGAAAAGCTTAAAGAGGTCGATGCCATTATTTTTGGTGCCCCCACCTATATGGGTGGACCGAGCGCCCAATTTAAGGCGTTCGCCGACGCTTCCAGCCCAACGTGGGAAAACCAAGACTGGCGAGGAAAGTACGCGGCAGGCTTTACTGTAGGCACCTATCCAGGTGGCGATCAGCCCCAGACACTGCAGTATTTCCAAACTTTAGCCAGCCAGCATGACATGCTGTGGCTAAGCCTTGGTCGTGCCAATATCGGGGTAGAAAACATTAACCCAAGTGGCACAAGCCTTGGGGTGACGGCACACACCCCGGATGATGATCAACTTAGCGAGGCTTGCCTACAAACGGCGTTTTACCTTGGTCAACACATGGTTCGTGCACTAAAAGGCGTTTGGCATACCTAGTCGCTAAGCACCTGTCCAACTATCGGTGGGGAATGATTGACATAAAAAACCCTCGCGTCATGCGAGGGTTTTGCACTCTCAGTGACTGCTGAATACGCCAGCTAGGGTGCGGTTTAGCTAAGCGTCACCCGGGCAAACTTGCGCTTACCCACTTGGTAAACGGCTTCACCCGCCGCTGGCACTAGCTTGGTATCTTCGACTTTTTCACCATCAATTTTCACCGCGCCTTGGCGAACCATACGCAGTGCATCAGAGGTGGAATTAACCAGCCCCGCCTCTTTTAACAGATTAGCAATCGCCATACCTTGCTCGAAGGTAAAGCTTGGCATCTCATCCGGCATTGCGCCTTTTTGGAAACGATTGACGAACGTTTGTTCAGCGGCATCAGCATCGGCTTCGGAGTGGAAACGCGCAATGATTTCTTTGGCTAGCAAGATCTTAATATCACGCGGGTTTTTCCCGGCTTGTACGTCTTGCTTAAACTGTGCCACCTCCTCAAGTGGGCGGAAAGACAGCAGTTCATAGTAATCCCACATCAGATCGTCAGAAATCGACATGATCTTACCGAACATGTCATCCGGGCGCTCGCTTACACCAATGTAGTTATGTGCTGACTTAGACATCTTTTTCACACCGTCTAATCCAACCAGTAGTGGCATGGTCATCACCACTTGCGGGCTTTGTCCTGCTTGTTTTTGCAGCTCACGCCCCATCAGCAAGTTGAATTTTTGATCGGTGCCGCCCAACTCAACATCCGCTTCTAGCGCGACGGAGTCGTGCCCTTGAAGCAGTGGGTAGATGAACTCATGGATAGCAATGGCTTGGTTGCTGGTATAGCGCTTTTTAAAGTCATCACGCTCAAGCATGCGAGCCACGGTGGAGCTTGCTGCCAAACGGATCATGCCATCTGTGCCCAGCTCTCCTAGCCATTTCGAGTTAAATTCGATACGCGTTTTCGCCGGATCCAAAATTTTGAACACCTGCTCTTTGTAGGTCTCTGCATTTTGCAGCACCTGCTCACGCGTCAAAGGCGGACGGGTTGTATTTTTACCACTTGGGTCACCTACCATACCGGTATAGTCGCCAATCAAGAAGATCACTTCGTGGCCAAGCGCTTGAAAAGCTCGCAGCTTATTAAGGATCACTGTGTGACCCAGGTGGATATCGGGTGCGGTGGGATCCGCGCCAAGTTTGATGCGAAGAGGACGATCCTCTTTCAGCTTCGCCACCAGCTCGTCTTCCGGGATTACTTCATCTACGCCACGTTTTAGCTCTGCTAGCGCGGCTTCCAGGCTCGCCATAGTCTCTTGCTCCTACCCAATAGGCAAAAATGTGATAAACCGACATATTACTCGAATAGCGACAGTTTTTGAAACCAGTTAAACTGATAGAGTGTGTACGAGGTGCGCGCAGCGGCTGCCGTCAAAAGATGTATGTGGTCTTTGTGTCAGCCGTGTCAAATCTACTTCAGGGCATCATCCCCAATAAAACCGATTGGGTGTCTGACTGTCATAACTTTATTCGTAGTGATTCAACATAGTCTTCATGCCGTTAAATAAACTCGCAGCCTTACCCAAGTTACATAAACTCGTTATCGGTGCATTAAGCGCATTCATTGTCTTGTTAATGTTGGTACCAGACGGCGCCGATACGCCGCGCCCTAAACCTAATTTCGAACCGGGAAAGCATTACCCTTTACCGGTTGAGGCCGTCTCACTCCTGCCTCCCAAAGATGAGATGCCCGCGCAGTTTAAGCGCAATATCCACTGGCAAACCTATGAAGTACAGCCTGGCGAGAGCATGGCGCTATTGTTTAGCCGTGCGGGGTTAAGCCCCACCACTCTCTATCGTCTCGTCAATGCCGACGAAAGAACGCAAAGTCTCGCTTACTTAAACCCAGGCGATGAAGTACGTCTAGGGGTTGATGATGACGGCGAGCTGGTGCAGCTCATTCAACCACGAGGCAGTAACGAAACCCTGATCGTGAATAAAATTGATGATAGCTATCAATCACGGCTGGAAACCAAGCACGTTGATACGCAGCTAAACTTTGCCCGTGCGACTATCAAGTCAAACTTTTGGCAAGCTGCTTCTGATGCTGGATTAAACCCAAATCAGATCATGCAACTCGCGGGGATTTTTGGCTGGGATGTGGATTTTGCCCTTGATATTCGCAATGGCGATAGCTTTTCAGTGCTGTACGAAGAAGAATTTGTCGAAGGAGAGCATATAGGCAGTGGCAATATCCTCGCCGCCACCTTCACCAACCGAGGGGATACCTTCACGGCAGTACGCGCCAAAAATGGCAAGTACTACACACCGAGCGGCAAGGCGATGAAAAAGGCGTTTTTGCGCTCACCGGTTAACTTCCGCTATGTCAGCTCAAACTTCAACCCACGTCGTTTGCACCCGGTCACTGGCCGTGTGAAGCCGCACCGTGGCACCGATTATGTTGCGCCAGTGGGAACCCCAATCAAAGCCGCCGGGGACGGCGTGGTGATGAAAGCCTCATACAACCGCTTCAACGGCAACTATGTGTTTATCCGCCACAGCTCGACCTATATCACCAAGTATTTGCACCTGACCAAGCGTAAAGTGAAAACCGGTCAGCGCGTCAAACAAGGGGATATTATCGGTACGCTAGGTTCAACAGGGCGGGTGACGGGTGCACACTTGCACTATGAGTTTCTCGTTCACGGTGTCCATAAAAACCCGCGGACGGTAAAACTGCCTGAAGCCAAGTCTCTTCAAGGTGAACAAAAGAAGGCGTTTGTGCGTTTGGCTGAGTCACGCATGGCTCAGTTGAGTAAGTTTAACCAGCTGTTGGCCACAGTTGGCAGCCTTAACCACTATAACCGTGGCGGCTAATCAGCTCTGCGGATCAAAAACGGCGCCTGCAGGCGCCGTTTTTGATTGTCGTCAGCGGTATCGCCACAACACGATTAAACGCTAAATGACGCACCACAACCACAAGTCGTTGTGGCATTAGGGTTATCAATGAAAAAGCGCGATCCTTCAAGGCCCTCGGTGTAGTCGACCTTCCCGCCCATCAGATACTGTAAGCTCATAGGGTCAACCACCAGCATCACGCCGCTTTTCTCGATCTCCATATCTCCTTCGTTGACGTTTTCATCGAAGGTAAAACCATATTGGAAGCCGCTACAGCCACCACCGGTGATATAGACGCGCAACTTCAGGTTGGGGTTTTCTTCTTCCTGAATCAGCGTCTTTACCTTGGTTGCCGCGGCCTCAGAAAACTCTAACGGCAAAGGTGCTTCGCTCATTGTTACCTCACATGCTCTTTGTGCTAATTATTCGATTATCCAATACCTGAGTAAAGTGTTCAAGTATTGCGCGTTTGATCGCAACTGTGATCAGTACGTATTAATTGCCAATCTTGTCTTAACGAAATCATACTCTACCTCGCCAGTGTTCCGTATCTTTGGTTAAAATACGCCAACGCAATTTAGGCCAAGCCTTACCAAACAGGATATGTCATGACCAAATCAGCACAACTTTTTCAACAAGCTCGACGCACCATTCCCGGTGGCGTGAATTCTCCCGTGCGTGCTTTTGCCGGTGTCGGCGGCGACCCTGTCTTCATGGAGCGTGCTGACGGCGCGTACATTTTTGATGCCGACGGCAAAGCTTATATCGATTTTGTTGGCTCTTGGGGGCCGATGATCTTAGGCCATAATCACAGCGCAATCCGCGAAGCCGTGGTGGATGCTGCTCAGCGTGGCCTCAGCTTTGGCGCGCCAACCGAGAGTGAAACAACCTTATCGGAGCTGGTAGCAGAGTTAGTGCCTTCGATGGAAATGGTACGCATGGTGAACTCTGGCACTGAAGCGACCATGAGCGCCATTCGCCTTGCGCGCGGATTTACCAAACGCGATAAATTCATCAAATTTGAGGGCAACTATCACGGCCATGGCGATTGCTTGCTGGTCAAAGCGGGGTCTGGTGCCCTCACCCTCGGTGAACCCAACTCTCCAGGGGTGCCGGCCGACTTTGCCAAGCACACTCTGACCTGCACCTATAACGACCTAGACTCGGTGCGCCAAACGTTTGAGACCTATCCTGACGAGGTGGCGTGTATCATTGTTGAGCCGGTATCCGGCAACATGAACTGTGTGCCGCCGCAACCCGGCTTCTTACAAGGTCTGCGCGAACTGTGTGATGAGTTCGGTGCCTTACTGATTTTTGATGAGGTCATGACTGGCTTCCGCGTGGCATTGGGTGGCGCGCAAGCTTACTACGACGTCAAACCTGACTTGACCACATTAGGCAAAATTGTCGGTGGTGGTATGCCAGTGGGGGCATTCGGGGGACGTCGTGAGGTAATGGAATACTTGGCTCCGACAGGGCCAGTATACCAAGCGGGAACACTCGCCGGGAATCCCGTCGCCATGGCGGCCGGTCACGCCTGTTTGTCTGAGCTTCGCCAGCCAGGTAACCACGATTACTTGACCCATGTGACCCATCAGCTCGCAGAAGGGTTCAAATCCTTAGCTGACAAACACGGTATTGCGCTGACCACGAACCAAGCAGGCGCGATGTTTGGCTTCTTCTTCACCGAGCAAGAAACCGTCACCTGCTTTAAAGATGTGCAACAGTGTGACACCGAGCGCTTCAAGCGTTTCTTCCACTTGATGCTCGAGCAAGGCGTGTACTTGGCCCCTTCTGCGTTTGAGGCTTGCTTTACCTGCTTAGCACATGGGCAAAAAGAAATTGATGCCACGCTCGCGGCCGCTGACCATGCTTTCGCCACATTGGCCGCTGACGCCTAGCTCCTTGATGTTATCGCGGTATCGCCGTGATGCTAAAAAGCCCCACAGATGACTGCGGGGCTTTTTGTACTCAAAGGTATGCATATTGCCCTCATCATGGGCGCAATATCGAGGTTGACACTAAAATATCGAGCGGCCAATTCGAGCCGATAATAGCTCCAACGCAGCCGTTCCCGCTAAGGAATTGCCCGAAGGGTCTAGCTCCGGCGACCAGACGGCAATCGACATCTCACCAGGCACAACGGCAATAATACCCCCGCCTACCCCGGATTTACCTGGCATGCCTACGCGATAAGCAAATTCACCCGCACCATCGTACAAGCCACAAGTCGCCAATAAGGCGTTCATCTGTTTGCTTTGTGTCGGGCTCAAGATAGCGGTGTCATCACTTAGCGGTGTCCCTTTATTGGCCAGGTAGAAAAACGCCTTTGCCAAGTCGACACAGCTCATCTCTAACGCACAATAATGAAAATAGTTGGTTAATACTGGCACCACATCATTATCAAAATTGCCAAACGCACGCATCAGATAGGCAATCGCTGCATTTCTGTCGCTGTGCAGCATTTCTGAATCCGCCACCGCCTTGTCGTAACACAAATGTGGATTACCCGCGAGGTGACGTACAAATTCAAGCATCCGTTGACGAGGCGCAGACTGGCGCGTGTGTAGCATGTCGCTGACGACCAATGCACCAGCGTTAATAAAGGGATTACGCGGGATCCCTTGCTCCATCTCAAGCTGGATTAACGAATTAAACGCTTGTCCAGAGGGCTCTTTGCCCACACGCGTCCAGATTTCCTCAGCTTGATAGTTTTGCATCGCCAGTGTCAGACTCAACACCTTGGAGATAGATTGAATAGAGAATGCCTCATCAGCATCACCGGCACGGATCACATCGCCATCGTTATAACATACTGCGATCCCGAGTTTGTGATTGGCCACATCGGCCAATGCGGGAATATAGTCAGCCACCTTGCCTTGTCCAATTAATGGCCGAACATCGTCAAGAATTTGCTCGAGTAATTGCGCACTGGGTTTCAAGGGCAGGTTCCTTCTACAACATAGGACAAAAAAGCCAACCTCAGGTTGGCTTTAAGTGCGTAACAGATGCTGAGTGACACACGCGTCTTTTAGGCGGTGCGCGTGTATTTGATATCCCAAACACCGTGGCCAAGGCGCTGTCCACGCTGCTCAAATTTAGTCAGCGGACGATCGTCAGGGCGTGGGACATAAAGTCCCTCTTGCGCCACGTTCTGATAGTGAGGCGCGGCTTCCATCACGTCAATCATGTGCTCAGCATAGTTTTCCCAATCAGTGGCCATGTGGAATACGCCACCCACTTTCAGCTTGTCACGTACCATTTCAGCAAACGGTAGTTGGACAATGCGGCGCTTATGGTGACGTTTTTTATGCCAAGGATCAGGGAAGAACAGTTGCACGGTGTCGAGGCTGTCTTTTGGCAGCATTTGCTCAAACACCTCGACCGCATCGTGACACATCACACGTAGGTTGGTGACACCGGCTTCGCGCGCAGCCATCAAACAAGCCCCCACGCCTGGGGTGTGGACTTCAATACCCACAAAGTTTTTCTCGGGGGCATTTTTAGCCATCTCCACCAAAGAAGCGCCCATACCAAAACCGATTTCCAGCACCACCGGATTGTCGTTGCCAAACACCTGCTGCCAATCCAGTTCGCTCGCCTCGAAGTCAATGCCCATGGTTGGCCAAGATTCGTTGAGCGCTTGCTCTTGGCCTTTGGTTAAACGGCCTTCGCGACGCACAAAGCTGCGTACTTTACGAATAACTTTGCCATCCTCGGTCAGTTCGGTTTTAGTGACTTCAGTCATGATTGAGTGCCTGTGATGCAGTGTTAGTGATGGTGGTGAAAAAGACCATCGATTGTTGGAAATCTAAACGGACTGCGCATTATGCAAAGTTTTCGCCATTGCGCAAGTTGGCAGCACGGATCCTATTAGTGCGCCCTCGGGTTAGTGTACCCTGTGACCTGCCTTTGTGCACGTGTGAGCAAAACAATAAGAGAGAGCACAGTGAGTCAATCTTTTTCCGACGCCATTTTAAACTGGTACGAGCAATATGGCCGTAAAACCCTGCCTTGGCAGCAAAACAAAACCCCGTATAAGGTCTGGCTCAGCGAGATCATGCTGCAGCAAACCCAAGTGAGCACGGTGATCCCATACTTTGAGCGCTTTATGACGCGCTTTCCAACAGTCACCGATTTAGCGAATGCCGAACAAGACGAAGTGTTGCACCTATGGACAGGACTTGGCTATTACGCCCGCGCGCGCAACCTACACAAAGCGGCACAAGTGATCGCACGCGAACACAACGGCGTGTTTCCTACCACACTCGAGCAAGTCATGGCGCTACCTGGTGTCGGGCGCTCAACTGCCGGCGCAGTGCTATCGCTATCGCTTAATCAGCCCCACCCTATTTTGGATGGCAACGTCAAACGCACCTTGGCACGCTGCTATGCCGTCGAGGGCTGGCCGGGAAAAAAGCCGGTAGAAAACAAGCTTTGGGAAATCGCTGAGGCACTCACGCCCGCCACGGATACCGATAAATACAACCAAGCGATGATGGATATGGGTGCCATGGTGTGTACTCGCAGCAAGCCTAAGTGCGAGCTTTGCCCGGTCGCAGACCGCTGTGAAGCGCGCGCGCAAGGCCGTCAGCTTGATTTTCCCGGTAAAAAGCCCAAAAAAACTCTGCCCGTAAAGCAAGTCAGCTTTTTACTCATTCAATATCAAGACGATATCTGGTTAGAACAGCGTCCGCCCAGTGGGCTATGGGGCGGGCTATGGTGCTTACCGGAAGCATCAGAGCAGACACTTGATGTCGATATTGCCGACAAATTACAAGGGGTCAAACCGACTCACACTGAGGTGCTCACCGCGTTTAGACACACATTTAGCCACTTCCACCTAGACATTGTCCCCGTCAAGGTGTGTGTGAATCAGCGACCGCAAATCATCATGGAAGCGAACCAAGGGCTTTGGTATAACTTGTCGCAACCAGCAAAAGTTGGGTTAGCCGCACCCGTGAAAAAGCTGTTAACCTTATTAGAACACGAGCGCCAACAACACCTCACAGGCGATGACAAGGAGCCTAGATTATGAGCCGTACCGTATTTTGCCAACGTCTACAAAAAGAAGCCGACGGGCTAGATTTCCAGCTTTATCCCGGCGAGCTGGGCAAACGCATTTATGACAACATTTCCAAAGAAGCCTGGGCTGAGTGGCAGAAAAAACAGACCATGCTCATCAACGAGAAGAAACTCAACATGATGGATCCTGAGCACCGCAAGGTGATCGAAGAAGAAATGGTCAAGTTTTTATTCGAAGGCCAAGATGTGCACATCGACGGCTATGTGCCACCCGAGGCCTAATTAACGCGGTCCCGCCCACACTCGGGCATCGTCAAGGCTACAAAACACCCGCATTGTGTTAGTCTCAGTGCGGGTGTTTTTTATACTAATGCAATAAACGATGACGCGAATACTTTGCTTGTTGGTGTGCTGCTTTAGCACCTTGCTGTCCGGTTGTAGCCGCGAAAGCGTAGAAAAATATGTGGGCGTGGATTATCAAACCACTAATCGATTTGCCAAAAATCTAGCGCCCATCCCCGGCCAGTTCGAAAAAGACATCGACGCCCTTAATCAACTGATTAGCCAATTTACCGGCAACATTGAGGTGCGCTGGGGCGAAAACCAAGTGTTCGTATCAGGCAAACGGGATTACGTCAAATACACAGACAATTACAAAAGCCGGGCGCGCATTGATTTTGAACGCGGTGTTATCCGCGTGGAAACCGTCGCCACCGATGCACCGAAGTCCCACCTCAAACAAGCCATTGTCACCACCTTGCTTACGCCAAGAGATCCGGCCTCCGTCGATCTCTATTCTGCGGCGAAAGTACCACTCAATGGGCGTCCGTTTCTCGAAGGCCAAGTGGTGGATCATGAAGGAAAAACCATTACTTGGGAGTGGCGCGCCAATCGCTTTGCGAATTACCTGATTGATAAGCGCTTAAAAAAGAAAAGAGTACGTTTTCAAAACATGTATTACGTCACCATTCCCATGGTCAAGGATCATGCCGCCAAGCGCAGCTATCAATATGCCGATATCGTCCGCCGTGCGTCCAAGCGTTATGGCATCTCGGAAAAGCTGATTTATGCGATCATCAAAACCGAAAGCAGTTTTAACCCTTATGCGGTGAGCTGGGCCAATGCCTATGGCCTAATGCAAGTGGTACCCAAGACGGCCGGACGTGATGTGTTCAAATTAGTCAAAAAACGCAGTGGCCAACCCACCCCCAAGTATCTTTTTGATCCAGAGCGGAATATAGATACAGGCACCGCCTATTTTTATATTCTCAAAAACCGCTACCTTAAAGCGGTGCGCGATCCACTGTCTCTGCACTACAGCATGATTTCAGCCTATAACGGCGGGACAGGCAATGTACTGCGCACATTTGATACGAATAGACGTCGGGCCATGCAGGATTTAAACAAGCTGCGCCCGAACCAAGTCTATTGGGCACTGACCCATCGCCATCCTTCTTCGGAGTCACGGCGCTACTTACAAAAGGTCACCCGCTATCAAAAAGCGTTTTCTAAACTCCCCCAATAAAGGGTGGTCAGCGCCGATTTTTGCCTGTTTTTGTCGCACTTCGCTGGGTTTTTATTCAAACAATGCGATATCAGCACTTTTTTCAAAAAAACAGTTGACGGTGAGACGGAAAATCCGTTTAATAGCGCCCCGTTGGCCCGGATAGCTCAGTCGGTAGAGCAGGGGATTGAAAATCCCCGTG